>JBQCGU010000001.1:0-50506 GCA_051955355.1 Solirubrobacteraceae bacterium
CGGCGAGCCGCTCGACCAGAGGCACGACGCGCTCGATCTCCTCCTGCGCGTCCACCGGCGGACGCCCGGTGGACGCCGACTCTCCGCCGACGTCGAGTATGTCCGCGCCGGCGGCCATCAGCTCGCGAGCCAGCTCGACGCGATCGTCGAGCGTGCGATAGCGGCCTCCGTCGCTGAAGGAGTCGGGCGAGGCGTTGACGATGCCCATCAGCCACGGCTGTGACCCCAGCTCCAGCGTACGGCTGCAGGCGTTCACGACATGCGAGGGAGCGCTGACCGCCATCGGCAAAGACTCTAGTGGGCGTCGGGCAGAACGCCCTCCAAGCGCGCCTCCTCGAGAAAGCGAGAGACCTCACCGGTTGTGCGCTGCGGGTTCCAGCCGAGCTCGTCGGCGAGCGCCTCGGCGACGCGCCTCACCGGAGCGGCGTCTTGATCGAGCAGCTCCCGCGCTGCGATCAAGCCGAGGCGCGTGCGGCGCAGCAGCACGTCGGCGACGCTTCTCGCCTGCTCGCGGCGCGCCGCCTGAATCGCCTCGGCGAGCAGGTCCGGCAGCCCGGGGACGATGGGCTCGGCCAGCTCGGGGCTTGTGGAGGCGATCTCGAGCACTTCGGATGCCGCGTGCCCATAGCGGTCGGCGAGCGCACGGCGCGCACTGTCATCGACGGTGTCGACGACGGGCAGATCGACGAGCTCGACCGGAGCGCCGAGCGGGATCTCGCCGGTGCGGCACGGTGCGTCGCGTGCTTCGCGCTCGACCAGCCGATCCACCACCTGCTTTGCCATCCGCCGCCACGTGGTGAGCTTGCCGCCGGTGATCGTGATCATTCCGCTGGAGGTCTCATAGAGCTCCGCCTTGCGCGAGATGTCAACGGACTTCTTGGTGTCCCGCGCGGAGATCAGCGGACGTACGCCCGCGAACGCCCCAACCAAGTCGCTCGGCGAGATGCTGGTGGAGAAGAAGTCGTTGACGGCGTCGAGCAGGTAGTCGATGTCGCTGTCCGAGGGAGGGATGTGCTGCAGCGGGCCGCTGTAGTCCTCGTCGGTCGTGCCCACCAGCGTTCGCCCCAGCCAGGGCAGGGCGAAGATCGTCCGGCCCGCTCCCGCCGGCACGATCGCTCCCCCGATGAGCGGCAGACGCTCGTGGTCGAGCACCAGGTGAGTGCCGCGACTCGGCCTGATGACGGGCACCTCGGCCTCGTCGTGCAGCTCCTGCGGGCGCAGCTCGTCCGCCCATACGCCGGTCGCGTTGACGACGCTTTGCGCCCGCAGCTCGAAGCTCTCTCCGCTCTCGCAATCCAGTGCCAGCACGCCCCGTGCCGTTCCTGAGCGCTCGAGCAGCTCTGTGGCGGACACCCGGTTGGCGCAGACGGCGCCGAAGCGCTCCGCCTCCCCCAAGACGGTCAGCACCAGCCTGGCGTCGTCGGTCTGGCAGTCGTAGAACAAGTATCCGCTGGTCGGCTGGCGACCGTCGTCCGAGCCGACGAACGCGGGCAGCAACTCGAGCACCTCCTCTCCGGATATGACGCGGTGACGCGCCGGGCTCCACGACTCTCCCTGCGTGATCTCGGGCACCGCGACGCCCGAGCGCTCACGTTCGGATGCGCGCTCGCCCGACCTGCGCCCGCGCCGGGTGCGCAGGCGCTCGCGATCGACCGACATGACGTCGTAGAGGTTCAAGCCGACACCCATCATCCGGTCGGGCCGCGCCCCGCCGAACGCCGCCACGACGAGCGGCAGCGGACGCACCAGATGCGGCGCCAGCGCAACCATCAACTGGCGCTCGAGCAACGCCTCGCGCACCAGACCGAGATCGAAGTGCTGGAGGTAGCGCAACCCTCCGTGCACCAGCTTGCTCGAGCGGCTGGAGGTTCCGCAGGCGAAGTCTCCGCGCTCGATCAGCGCGACGCTGTAACCCCGAGTGGCGGCGTCCAGCGCCACTCCCGCGCCCGTGATGCCGCCGCCGACGACCACCACGTCGAACTCGTTCGCGGACAGGGCCGCCACCGCGTCGGCACGCGAGAGCACACCCGAAGTGTCTCAGAGGTGTCGCTTGTGCCGCTTGTGCCGCTTCTTGCGGTGCTTGACCTGGGAGGCGATCGAGCGTGGGGTGCGACCGACGCCGGATTCCAAGAAGCGCATCACCTCGGCACTGGCTATGCGCGTGTAGACGCCGGCGAACCCGCTCTGCGCACACCCGTTGCCGAAGTCGACGAGCCCGACGAGCACATAGTCAGAGGGTGGATGGGGCGGCGATGAGCTGTCGGCGACCAGCGGCCCTCCGCTGTCGCCGTAGCAGGTGTCCAGATGCGAGCGCCCGCCGCCGGCGCAGATCATGCGCGGGGTGATCGGCTGTTCGATGAAGGCGTATTGCTCTTCGCACATACCGTCGGAGACGAGCGGCATGCGCACCTCGCGCAAGCCCATCGGATAGCTTGGCCGACCGCCGGGCGCCGGATTGACGTCGCCCCACCCGCCGGCGGTCACAGTCACGGCGGATGGGGCGTTCGGATTGCCATACCTCGCGGCCATGGCCTGATCGGGAGAGAGCGGGGCGATTCGGTTGATGCCGTTGACGCTGGGGGTTGCGCCCGACCACAGCGGACGAGCCAGCTTCAGCAGCGCCACGTCGTAGTCGCTGCTGGCGGGTTCGTAGCGTCGGTCGAACGTGCTTGCCTGCACAGGATCGGTGACGCTTCCAGCCTGCACGGGCGCGAGCGTGGTGGAGCCCGCCAGTACGGCCACCCGTCCCGCCCCCAGCGCCCCGCCCGAGGCTTCGACGACGCAGTGCGCAGCGGTGGCGACGTGCGTGGCGTCGACGATCACCCCCCCGCAGAAGAAACCCGCCGCGGGAGACCCTGCACGCGGGTCGTACAGCGCAACGACGAAGGGGAGCCCGGCGATCGAAGCGCCCGTACCACCGACGACGCTCGCCCTTGCCAGCGGGAGCGCCACGGCGGTCCGCTGGGCGCGCACACGCTCCAGTGCGCTGGGGCTCCCAGCCGGGCACACCGCCAACGCGCAGGTGACGACACATGCGAGCAACGCGGAAAGGAGGGCGTGCGGGCGCAGATGCGCCCATGAGCCCCGGGACATCTCGCCGTGCGGCGAAATTCTGGACCCCCAAGGTAGGCATCGTCTCCTCTCCTCAATTGAGGGTAAGGGACATTACGTCTACCTGACAACAGGCGATTGTCTACAGCAGACAACCGGTGGCCGGCGGGTCGAGTGCGGGCCGCGCCTCAGACGTTGCCGAGCTCGGCGGTGATCTCGCTCACAGCCGACTTGGCGTCGCCGAACAGCATCGAGGTCTTCGGGTCGAAGTAGAGCTCGTTCTCGATGCCCGCGAAGCCGGGGTTCATCGAGCGCTTGATGACGATCACGGAGTGGCTGTCTGCCACCTCGAGGATGGGCATGCCGTAGATCGGCGAGGAGGGGGTGTTCTTGGCGGCGGGGTTGGTGACGTCGTTGGCGCCGATCACGAGGCTCACGTCCGTGCGCTGGAACTCGGGGTTGGCGTCGTCCATCTCCTTGAGCTGGTCGTAGGGCACGTCGGCCTCTGCGAGCAGCACGTTCATGTGGCCCGGCATGCGGCCCGCGACCGGATGGATCGCGTAGCCCACTTCGACACCGCGCGACTCGAGCTCCTTGGTGAGCTCGCGCACGGCGTGCTGGGCCTGCGCTACCGCCATCCCGTAGCCCGGGACGATCATTACGCGCGAGGCGTACGCCAGCTGGATGGCGGCGTCGGAGGCGCTCGTGGAGCGAACGGTGCCGGCGTGGGCGCCAGCGCCTTCGGCGCCCTCGATCGCCCCTCCCCCGCCGAAGCCGCCGGCGACGATCGCAGGGATCGAGCGGTTCATCGCCTGCGCCATGAGGTTGGTGAGGATCGAGCCGGAGGCGCCGACGATCATGCCCGCAACGATCAGCGCGGGGTTGTTGAGCGCCATCCCGGTGGCGGCGGCGGACAGCCCGGTGAAGGCGTTCAGCAGCGAGATGACAACCGGCATGTCGGCGCCGCCGATCGGCAGCACGACGAAGTTGCCGAGCACCGCGGCGGCGAGCAGCATGCCGATGAACAGCAGTTCGGAGTGCGTGCCCGCCACGAGCGCGACGCCGGCGGCGAGTGCGAGCACGAGCACGAGCAGGTTGACGAACTGCTGGGCGCGACCGAGCGTGATCGGGCGGCCGGGAATGACTTCCTGAAGCTTGCCGAACGCGATGTTCGAGCCCCAGAAGGAGACGGACCCGACGATGGCTGCAAAGACGGAGAAGATCGCCACGTATGTGGGCACCGCGCCGGTGTGCACGACGAAGCCCGCGACTTCGGTGGTGTGCGAGCCGTAGGTGGAGCCGTGTGCGCGGAACTCCACCCACGAGATGAGCGCCACCGCACCGCCGCCGACGCCGTTGAACAGCGCCACCATCTGCGGCATCGCGGTCATCTTCACCTGACGGGCCGCCGGGACGCCGACGGCGACGCCGATCGCGACGCCGAGCACGATCAGGCCCCAGTTGCCCTCACCGGGTTGCAGCAGCGTGGCGATGACGGCGATCGCCATGCCGACGGCTGCGATGCGATTGCCGCGCACCGCGGTCGTCGGGCCTGAGAGCCCGCGCAGCCCCTGGATGAACAGGGCGAAGGCGACGATGTACAGGACGTAGATGAAGCTTTCGCTCTGCAGGAACGTGGCAAGGGGCGGTGCGCTCATGAGCCGCCCTTTCCATTGCTGGAAGCGTCGGTGTCGCTCGCCTTGGGCTTGGGGCGGGACTTGAACATGTCGAGCATGCGGTCGGTGACCAGGAAGCCTCCGATGATGTTGATCGTCCCGAAGGCGACCGCGATGACGAGCAGGATCTTGCTGAACACGCCCAGGCCGGGCAGGCCGAGCAGCAGCAGGCCGCCGAGCAGCACGATGCCGTGGATGGCGTTGGTGCCGGACATCAGCGGGGTGTGCAGCGTGTTGGGCACCTTGGAGATCACGACGAACCCGACGAAGCCGGCGAGCACGAGGATCGCGAGATTGGTGGTGAGGATCGAAGCGAGCATCAGGCGGCGGCCTCCACGGCGGCGCGGGCACGGTCGTCGACGATCTCCCCGTCGCGCACCACGCAGGCGCCGGAGACGATCTCGTCGTCGAAGTCGAGTTTCAGCTGGGCGGAGTCGTTCTCGCCCGTCTCCACGACGAGGTCGAGCAGCGCCTGCACGTTGCGGGCGAACAGCTGCGAGGAGTGCTCGGCCATCGTGGCGGGCAGGTTCAGCGGCGAGACGATCTTGACGTCGTGCTTGACCGCCACCTGTCCGGGCTCGGTGAGCTCGCAGTTGCCGCCGGACTCGCCCGCCAGGTCGACGATCACCGAGCCGGGCTTCATCCCCTGGACGGCCTCCGCGGTGACGAGCTTGGGCGCCGGGCGGCCCGGGACGAGCGCGGTGGTGATGACGACGTCAAAGCCCTTGATCGCATCGGTGAGCGCCTGCTGCTGCTGGGCGCGCTCCTCGTCGGTAAGCTCGCGCGCGTAGCCCCCCTCGCCGGCTGCTTCCACGCCGAGGTCGAGCCATTGCGCGCCGAGCGATTGCACCTGTTCGGCGACCTCGGGACGCACGTCATATCCGGTGGTGCGCGCGCCCAGCCGCTTTGCGGTGGCGAGCGCCTGCAGGCCCGCCACGCCCGCGCCGAGGACGAGCACCTTGGCGGGCGGGATCGTCCCGGCGGCGGTCATCAGCATCGGGTAGAAGCGGCCCATGTGCTCGGCGCCGAGCAGCGCCGCCTTGTAGCCGGCGATGTTGCTCTGCGAGGAGAGCGCGTCCATCGACTGCGCACGGGAGATGCGCGGGATCGACTCCATCGCGAAGGCGGTTGCTTTGGCGGCAACCAGGGCGTTGGTGGTCTGCGGACTGGTGAGCGGGGCGAGAAAGCCGATCAGGATCGAGTCCTCGCCGAGCATCCCGATTTCCTCGGCGCTGGGCGGTGCGATCTTCACGACGATGTCCGACGCCCACACCTCGGCGGCGCTGTCGGTGAGCTGCGCACCCGCCTGCGAGTAGGCGTCGTCGGGAAGCAGCGCGCCCTCGCCCGCTCCGCGCTGGACGAGCACGTCGATGCCCTTGGCCTTCAACTTGGCCACCACCTCGGGCACGAGCGCCACGCGCTGCTCGCCGCTTGCGGTCTCCTTCGGAACTCCTAGCCTCATGGAGGCGGCAAGGTATCCGATCCGGACGACAGGAGGAAGTCTGGGCCGGCGCTGTGCGAGACTCAGGCTGCCGTGACGGTGAACCTGACGCGCATCTATACGAAGCTCGGCGACAGCGGCGAGACGCATCTCGGCGACATGAGCCGTGTTTCCAAGCTGCATCCGCGCGTGGAGGCGTACGGGACCGTCGACGAGCTCAACTCGACAGTCGGGGTGGCGCTGCTCGCAGACGGCATGCCGCGGCAGTTCAAGGGATGGTTGGAGCGGGTGCAGAACGACCTGCTGGATGTCGGCGCAGACCTGTGCGTGCCGGCGCCCAGCGGGGGAGCGGCGGACACGACCGCAAAGGGAGCGGCGCGCCTGCGCGTCAACGCCGACTATGTGGCGTGGGTGGAGCACGCGTGCGACGAGGTCAACGCCAAGCTGGCGCCGTTGCGCACGTTCGTGATCCCGGGCGGTAACGCCGCGTCGGCGTGCCTGCACGTGTGCCGCACGGTGTGCCGCCGGGCCGAGCGCCGCGCGATCGCGGTGGGCGAGGGTTGCAACCCCGAGGTGATCCGCTACCTCAACCGGCTTTCGGATCTGCTGTTCATCCTCGCGCGGGCAGCCAACGAGGGCAGCGAGTCGCTGTGGGAGCCGGGAGCGCACTCGGGGCGCGAAAGCGGCTGAAGGCAGGCGCACTCAGGGGCAAGAGCGACCAGGGCGAACGCGCTCAGGCCGCGACAGCCGCCAGGTCCGAGTCGGCGTCCGCCAGGGCGGCACGCTGCGCATCGTCGAGCGAGGCTCGCTCGGTCATCAGTCGGCGGGCGTGCTCGAGGTCGTCGGAGCGCCCGAAGGTGAGCGCGGCAACCACCCGCCGGTCCTTCAGATACCAGTTGGTGAAGCTGCCGTCCTCGTAGGAGCCGCGCAGGACCTCCTCATCCCACTCGTACGCCGGCCCCACGTACTCGAGCTCCCCCCACTTGGCGAGCACCGAGAAGAAATAGGGAACCGTCTCGTGTGCCACGTCTCGTCCCAGCATGTTCAGCGCAGCGGTCTTCCCATGGTTGAACGCGACGTCCCAGTGCTCGATGCGCACGTGCCCGTCGTGCAGCGGAGAGTCGTATTCAGCGATGTCTCCCGCCACGAACACCCCGGAGGCCAAGGTGGCAAGACGCGAGTCGCAGCGCACTCCCCCACGCTGCCCGATCTCAAGGCCCGCTCGCCCGGCCAGGCTCACGTCGGGCGCGACACCGGCCCCGATCACCACCATGTCGGCGTCGAGCTCGAGCCCGTTGGCGGTGATCACCTTGCGCACCCGGCCATCGCCCTCGAAGCGAGCCAGTCCGTCGCTGCCGTGAACGGTGACGCCGTGCGCTTCCAGCAGATCCTGAAAGAAGCGGCCGCTGCGCTTGCCGAAACCGCGCTCCAGAGTCGCCTCCTCCTGCATCACGATCGTGCAGCGCTTGCCCATCATCGTCAGCGAGGCAGCCACCTCGCAACCGATGTAGGACCCACCGATCAGCACCACGCTCTCCGAGCTTGACGCTGCCTCCCTGATCGAGTCGGCGTTGCCGAGCGTGCGCAGATAGTGGATCTCCTCGAGCTCGCAGCCCGGCACGTTCAAGCGCCGCACGTTCGCACCGGTGGCGAGCAGCGCCTTTTGAAAGCGCACTTCCTCCTTGTTGGAGAGCTTCGCGGTACGCGTTTGGAGGTCGAGCGCCGTGACGCTCGTGCGGGTGAGCAGATCGATGCGCTGCTCCTCCCACCACTCGTTGGGACGGAACAGCGGCGCCTGGCGGTCCTCTTCTCCGCGCAGGTAGTCCTTCGAGCAATCCGGGCGGTTGTAGGGCGGATCCGGCTCACGCCCGACGAGCAGGATGTCCTCCTCCGCGCCCGACTCGCGCAACCAGCGCGCGCAGTTGGCGCTGGCAAGCCCACCTCCCACCAACAGGTAATGAACCTCCCGCGCGCTCATCACCGCCACCTTACAACCCCGGCGGATGGCGCACCGACCAGCGCGCCCAGGTGGGGATGCGGTCGAGCACCCGCCAGCGCGGACCGTCTTGAAGTCGGTTGGGGCCGCGGTCTGTGCCGTCATGGCTGGTGTCCAAGCGCAGCCCGGCGATCACCACGAAGACGTGAGGGGTGGGCGCGGCGGTGGCGTAGATCGTCACCCAACGACCCGGCCCCGACGCACCCCAGTGGGTGTAATCCTGGGCGAGCGGGTTCTCGCGGACGATTTCCCCGATCGGGCGCACCCCCGAGCGATACAGCACGTAGTTGAGGGTGCTCGAGCAATCCTCGCTGCTCGCCCCACGCGGGTCGGGGTGACCGCCGGCGCCGTAGGGCAGATCTTGGAGCTCATTGCCGGCGAGCAGCATCGCCTGCACGACGGCTGGGACTTCGGCTGGGACCAACGCGAGATGCCCGTTGCCTGGAGAGAGGATTGCCCGGCTGCCCGGGATCATCTGTACCGCTGCGGCGCCTGCCAGATAACCGCCCACTGGACTCCGTGACTGCACGTCGGCGCGGTAGACGGCAACCCAATGCTCGACCTCGGCTACGTATTGCCAGGAATGGTTGTAGGCAAACAGCGCATGTCGATAGTCCTCAGGGGCACCGCTCGCACGCAAGTAGTTGGCCATCGAGAAGATGGCGTCGGCAGGGTCCCAGCGATTGGCGACCCCATCGCGATTGCCGTCGACGCCAAACGCTCGCCAACTCGCCGCCAGGAATTGCGCCGGCCCTCCGGCTCCCGCCCGGTTGACCGCTCCGACGTGCGTGCACGAAGGGTCTGGATCGCGTCCGTGGTTGCACTCGACCTTGCCCACCGCCGCCAAAACGGCCCAGTCGAGGCGGTAGCGCCGCGCGGCTGCCATGTACAGGCTCAGATAGAGCGGCGGTATGTCCCCCACCCCAGCCGAAGGCAGCCGATACGGCTGCGCCCAGACGCCGCCGAGCGGGCTGTGCGCCACGCCGATGAGGAGAAGGATCGTTGCGCCCAGCAGGGGAATCGCCGTGGCTGCGCCTGCGCCGAGCGCGAGCATGCCGGGCAGCGCAATCGATCGAGCTTCAGCGTTCATAGGAACGCGCCCAGGCGCGGATGTCTTCTCCCAAGGGCGAGCTTCCAGAGCCGACGGGCCGCGCGACGCGAGCAGGGGGCGTTGCAGGCTCGTGATCCGGCAGGTCGCTCTTGCGCCGGTCGCTCTCCGGCAGGTCGCTCTTCGGCGGCTCGCTCTTCGGCGGCGCCTCCATCGGCCTTTTGGCCGAAGGCGGCAGGCGTCGCGGTCGCAAGACCTCCGTGGGCCGCTGACGTGCTCTTAGGCGCTTGGATGCAACACGTCGGGCGGCACGCACGACCTCCAGCGCCTCGAGCTCGCGCCAGCCGATCCGACGAGAGCGCGGGGTCGCAAAGAAGAGCGGCGTTTGGCGGCCCCCGAGGACGGCGAGCGCAGCGTGACGCTTGGAGAACGCGGTCCACCAGAACGCCGACAGCAGGCACCATTGCGCCCACCAGCCGAGCGCGGTCACGCTCAAAAGCATGCGATTGACTGTCAACAGGACGCCGAGCAGGAACGCGTACGTGAGCTTGGAGACGCATGCTGCGAGCAGGCGCGTCGTCCACGCCATGAACAGCGAGCGCCCCGCGTCGCCGAGCACGGGGGCAAGCACCATCGCGGGAGCGAGCAGCAGATAGAGCAGCGTCGATACGGCAGCCACCAGCAGGCGCACGGCGAGCACGCCGAACACGAGCAGCATCCCGAGCGCTCCCAACCAGATGGATGCGAGGCCCATCAGGCGGTTGTCGAGGCCGCGCTCGCTGCGGAATTGCGCTTGGGGAGCGGTCGGGCCGCGGCAGTCGTCCGCCGAAGGGCCGCCACCGCAGAGCGCGTTGAGCAGCGTTCCGTGCTCTTTGGTGGAGTTGCGCTGCACTTCGTTGGCGGGAAGCGCGAGAAACAGTTCCCCGTTGGTGTGCGCAGCGCGCACGAGCCTCGCACTGAGCGCCTGAGCGCCCGAATCTGCCTTGCAGCTGGCGCGACAGCCGCCATTCGGCTGCTTGACCATCGACAATGCAACCCGACGCAGATGGGGGTCGAGCCGGGAGCGGTTCTCGCACCAACCCACGTCGCCGAACTCCAGGTAGCACCAGGGGCCGACGATCACGGCTCCGAACAACTCGTCCATGTTGGCTGCGAGCGTGGCGTGCGAGCGTCGTTGCTCTCCGCCAGCCGCAACCGCGAGCGTCCCGGCGGCGCCTTCGTCCGCCCAACGCTGCAGCGCCCCCACCGTGCCCGCCGGATCGCCGACCACCCACAGGCCGCCCACCATCATCGCGATCGTCGCAAGCGCTTGCCCGACGGTGTCCGCGACGCGACGTCTGACCAGCCCTTGGTGGACGGCGAGCGCGGCGGCGAGCGCCAGCGCGAACGCCATCCAGGGCTCGGTGACGCTCAGGCGCGCCGAGTGCAGCGCCCTGGTGACCTGGCTCATGACCGCCCCTCCGAGCAGGCTCAGCGAAAAGCACCACTCGAACATCACGACCAACGCGTGCGTGATCGCCACGAGCCCCATCCAACCCTGCTCGGCGAAATCGAGCACGATCGCCGATGCGCTGTTGGACAGGTTGCCGATCCCGGTGTCGATGTTCACGTCGAAGGCGTAGTTGCCGGTTGGCGCCGAAGCCGCGATAAAGCCCGACGTCTGGCAGTTGTGCCGGCTCGCTGTGTCGAGCCCGCCGCTATCTCCGCAAAGCGGGCTGCCCAAGCCGTTCGCAGCCAGCACATCGCCACCGCTCGGGGCGCCCGACCCGGACGATTCCTGCGCGGGCGAGGTCGCGGCGCCTATTCCCAGGTCTTCGCCGGCGATCGCGGACGGGGAGCCCGGCGCGAGCAGGGGAGGTCCGCCTGGCGCCTTGGGGGCACGAGCCTGTGCGCCGTCGACCACCACGGCGCCCTGCGCCCAAAGCAGGGCTGCGAGAGCCGCCACCAACGAGGAGCTGCGGATCAGAGCCCTCATTCCACGCCGGGGGCCGAGCCCTCGCCCCGCGCGCGAGGCGTGGTGGAGAAGGCTCGCAGCAGCGAACCTGGCAGCTCGACGGCGACCGCCTCCACCCGGCCGCGGTGGTCGCGCATCAGGCAGCGTCCGGCGTCGAGCGCCAACAGCAGCTCCCTCGCCCGGCGATCGGTGGGGTCCAGGCCGAGCAGCGCCAGCGCTCTCGATGCTTCGGCGCGCGAGCGCATGCCGAACACGAACGTGGCGCCAAGCAGGTTCTCGAGCGACTCCCTGCTTCCGATGAGGGCGTCGGTGACGAGCTGGGTGCTCACGATCGGCACCGCCAGCTCGGAGCGACCCATGCGCTGCAGCGAAGCGAGCAGGGCTCGGCCCACGGGATCGCCGAGCAGGCGCCAGCCCTCGTCGAAGGCGAAAACGGTCAAGCCCGACCGTTCACGCTCGTGCGAGAGCAGGCACATCGCGAGCATGGAGATCAGACGCACCAGTTGCTGGCCCACCCGCTCCCCGTGCGAGTATTCCGAGCGACGTGTCCCGGGTTCGGGGCAGGGCAGATCGCGGATGGAGAGGTAGGTCACCTGGTGCTCTCCGATTGCCCGAAAGGTCATCCGCGGGTCGGCGAAGCCGAGTTGCGTGATGCCGGACCGCGCGTAGACCTCGAGCGCGCTCGCCACCTGCCTGCCTCCCTCCTCCCCGGCGAGCAAGGCTCTGACGACCTCGCCACAGGTCGGATGAGGACAACGCTCGATCACACGCTCGACCGCCGCCAACACAGCCGTCTCCCAGAGCGGCTCGTGAGGCGCGGGGAGCAGGTCGCACAGGAACGACACCGCCGCGTCGCGGCGCAGATGGGCGGGGGCGATCCGCAGGGGATCGAGCACACCGCGCAGCTTGGCGTCGGCGCGCAGCGCGATCGCCTGCGCGTGCGGGGCAACCTGATCGAGCAAATGGAAGCGGTGATCGCCCTTGGGGTCGCAGTCGATCACCCGAGCGCCTTGCAGGAACGCCTCGTACTGGAGCTTCTGGGTGAGCGTGGTCTTTCCCGACCCGAGCGCCCCGACGCTCAAGATCGCGGAGTTGCAGTCGCCGTCTGAGCCCTCGCGCAGGTTGAAGCGCACGGGCTGCCGCGAGCCGGAGAGAGTGTGGCCCAGATAGAAGCCCTTGCGCGAGCCAGCGGCGTGGGTGGCGGTCGCCATCATCGCCGCCGCTTGCTCGACGGTCAGCATGTCGTCATAGCCGCGAACCCGGGTGCGCTGGCCGGGAAGGTGCTGGACGAACAACTGCAGTTGATCGCCGGGCGGACGGTGCACACGCACCTCGCCGTACGCCCGCTGGCACGCTTCGACGCGCTCGGTGAGCTGACGTTGGCTGTTGGCGCCTATTGCGACGGCGAGCGTGGCTCGAAGCAGCGGCGGACGGCTCCCGGCTTGCAGATATGCCAGCAAATCGCGTGCTCGCTCTGTCCGCTCATGAGCCCCATCGGAGACACCCTGGTCGCCGTCGGCCTCCGCCCTGGCGACCTGGTCTGCGTCCTGCACGCGCCGTCGCACCATCCGCAGTGCCAGCTCGTTGGGAACCAAGCGCGCATTGAGCGACAGATCCACCGGAAACGCAAGGTTTTCGGGCACAGCGAACATCAGCTCGGCGCCGGATCCGGGGAAGGTAACGCGCTCTGGCAATGCTCCGAGCACCAGGCACGCTTGCCAGCTCTCCCCCAGCTTGCTCCGTATACGCAGGCAGCGGCTGCCGTGCTCGACACTTCCCTCCAACCAGCGCGCAACCCTGCCAGGCGACGGGAGGAGTCCCGGTTGCCCATCTCGGCTGCTGGTTGCTCCGACAGGTGCATGCAAGCGCTCGATCGCCGGTTCGCCGAGGGCGCGACAGAACGCCCTCCGCACGAGCCACTGAAGCTCGAGCTCGTTAGAGGGACGGGCGACGACGAAGTCGTTCAGGCGGGCATGAACCCGCTCGACGCGATTGCGAAGGCGCTCGATTCGCTTGCGGTCGAGCGTCCTGATACCGCTCTGCGAGAGCCGACCCGCCGAGCGCAGCCACTTGCGCGGGCCGTCCCGAACCAGGCATGACAGCTCGGATGCGATGTCGCGCTGGGGCGTCCGCAGGCTCACCAACAAGAAGACGCCCACCCGGGCATGCCCCACGTCGCCGAGCAGGGGGGACTGCTCGGCTGCATAGCGCTGCGCCAGCGCTCGATGGCGCGGCGCGCTGCTTGCGAGGTGCTCGCGCGCGTAGCGTCCACGATCCCATTCGCCGGCGACCCGCAGGATCTGAAAGTCGGCGTCGATCGCTTCGATCGCGCAAGCCAAGCGCAACATGCGAGCGTGCTTGGCCTCAGTCGAGAGCCATGCGTAAGAGCTGGCCGGCAGCGTGAACGCCGCCCACACGTCGTCGGGTCGCTCGCCGAAGACACAGTTGCCGTACACGAACGAGATCGGAGCCTTCACCGAGCGGCCCGCCTGCGCAAGCCCACGCGCTCGTGGTCTCGCCGCCCATGAGAGCGCGAGTCGGCGCCCAAGCCGGCGAGCTCGCGGGTGCCGAGCCGCCAGCGGATCAGCGCGAGCGCCGCGACGTGAAGCGGGCGGCCCTCCACACGCACCGTCGTAAACAGGAACGCGCCGAGCGCCGGCATGGCGCCCTCGCGCAGGTACCACGGCACGGCCATCACAGCGTCCCCCAGGAGCGGAACCGTGGCGAGCACGAGCCCCGCACAGGCAAGGGTGAGAAAGCAGCCGACGCCACGCAGCGGGATCCCCCCCGGATTGAGCCTGAGGCCCTCGATCCTGTACAGACGCCGTTCGAGCGCAAACACCTGCCGGTAAGAGCGGATCTCGATCGTCCAGCACTCCTCACGATCGCCACCGGGCGCCTCTGCCATGCCTGCCTCGTACACGATGCGCTGGTTGCTCTCAGGAGCCGAACAGCGTGTTGACCGTGCCGTGCAGCAGATCGACGCCCGCGGGCGTCGCCAACAGGACCGCCAGCAATCCGACCACGAACACTCCTGCCGCATCCTTGAAATCGCGACGGAACACGAGCACGATCGCCGCCACCGCGAACCCGAGCGCGATCAGGCTCATCGCCACCTTGCGTCCGATCGCACCGGCCCTGCTCGCCGCCGATTCCAGCGTGCTCGCGCTCTGAGCAGGCGAGGAGGAGACGACGGCTGGCTGCGTCACGGCCCCAGCGAGGCGCGGTTCGACTGCATGCGCCCGATCGGGAAGCGCGAGCACGGGGCTGACGGCGAGCACGGCAAGAGCTGCACTGACGATCCATTGAGTGGCCTTCCACAGCGAGCACCCGGCTCGCGCGCGGCGTCGTCCGTTGCGAGTACGAGACGGCATGTTTGCCTCCTTTGCGTTTGATGCGATCGACATCGACAGGCGACTAACGCTCAAAGCCGAACTCCAGTCGAGCGCGTACGCTCGCCGGCGGTCCGGGTGGGGTTGCGAACGCCGCCGAGCTCCGCGCCTCAGGCACGGGCTCGACATCCAACGGGACCGCCGGCGCAAGCGCAGGACGACCGCTCGCACGCGACAGGCGCACGCTCTCGCGTGCGCGCTCGCGTAGGCGTGCGACCGACTGAACCCTGCGAACCCTGCGCCTTTGAATCCTGCGTCCGGCGCCGTTTGCGCGTGGACTGCTCCCGACGTCGGCATGCCGCCCGGCGCACGCGCGCAGGCATCCTCCCAGGAGAACCACCACCACGACTGCGATCGCGACGGGTGCGGCCACGCGCGGGAAGCGTCGTCGCGCCGCAGCCAACGGCGGGCGCTCGGCGAGCTCGTCGGGCGGCTGAGCGGAGAGCCCGTCCGGAAACTTTGGCCAGCCAAGGGGATCGTTGCGCTCGTGCGCGTCCGACGGTCCGGGATCCTCGGCATCGAGCGACTCCGGTTCGTCTTCCGGGTGGAGCGACTCGGAGTCGTCGTCCAGGTCGAGCTCGTCAGCCGGCTCGTTCTCGAAGCGCCAGTCGCTCACGCTCGAGCACCGTGCTCGTGCAGGACACGCGAACGGCCGGAGGCCCGAGCGGGGAGAG
Organism: Solirubrobacteraceae bacterium; assembly: GCA_051955355.1. GTDB lineage: Bacteria > Actinomycetota > Thermoleophilia > Solirubrobacterales > Solirubrobacteraceae > Palsa-744. The sequence continues at coordinate 15,233 of JBQCGU010000001.1, forward strand.
AGCTGGCCCCCGACCGCGCGCGTGCGGGTGGGAATCGCCGCGACCGCGCCTTGGCGAGGCCGTCAGCGTCCCGCGGGACGCTCCGATATGTGGGGCGAGGGATGTACATAGGTGAGTCCCTGCTCTTTCATCCGACGAGGTCGCCCCCAACGGGACACTCGACGAGGCGCCGCAGCCTGGCGCGAGCGCGCTGGGCGAGCTTGCGATGGCTCTCGAGCGTCCAGCCCTCACGCCGGCAAAGCTCGCGTGGGGCCAGCTCCCCAGTCAGTTGATTGCGAAGCACGAGCCGCTGATCGGCGCTCAGCTGCTCGGCGGCGTGCGTCAGCAGGCGCAAGCGCCAACGATCCTGAACGAGCTGCTCGACGTCGGCTCGCACATCCGCGGGCTCGACACCGCCAGCTTCGACGTGGCCGAGCGGCAAGGCGCTTGAGAGCGCCGTCTCGATCCCGCTGCGTCCGGCAAGCGCTCGCCGACGGTCCCGGATGCGAGCGTCGAATCGTTGGTGAAGTGCGTTCGCTATGTGCCGGCGGTTTGAAAACGCCCGACCAGCCCGGACAGCCAACAGCAGCTCGAGCACCGCCTGGCTGTAACAGTCCTCGAGCTCCTCCCACGACAGACGCCAGCCCTCGCGGCGCAGCAACGACTCGCGTCTGGCGTGTGCCACCAGCGCGACCTCCTGGGACACGTCAGCTCGAACCGCGCCAGGCACACCGATATGAGCGCCGCCACGCGGCTGTCGGGTAGACACGCGAGCATGTCGGTGTTCACACTCCTGCGACCCCCCTCCTGATCCAGACATGAACGTGTCGGCACTGCTTCACCTGCAAGCGCTCGACCGCATCCAGCAGCGCAATCGCGCACTCGGCTTCGCGTTCGGAGTGGTGAAGAAGCTCAGCGAAGATCAGGGTGGGCAGATGGCGGCGCTGATCGCCTACTACGGCTTCGTCTCCCTGTTTCCGCTGCTGCTGGTGTTCGTGACGATCCTTGGCTTCGTGCTCGAGAGCAATCCGCACCTGGAGGAGCAGATCGTCAAAGGAACGCTTGGCCAGTTCCCGTTGATCGGCGATCAGCTCAAGCTGCACTCGCTGCCCGGCAGCGGCGTGGCGTTGGCGGTGGGCGTGCTCTTGACACTGATCGGCGGCCTTGCGATCACGAACATGCTCCAGTTCGCGTTCAACCGGATGTGGGGCGTCCCGTTCACCACACGACCGGATTTCCTCATGAGTCGCCTGCGCGGGCTGCGCGTGCTTCTGGTGCTGGCGGTGCTCACGATTCTCTCGACCGCCATCGGCGGCTCGCTCGGCACCGCGGCGCACGGCGCCCTGGAAGTGGTTGGCGCGACAGTCGTGGCGCTCCTGTTCAACGTCGCTCTCTTCCTCGCACTGTTCCGTTTGCTCACCGCCGCGCAGCTGAGCTGGCGGCAGCTGCTGCCCGGCGCGATCCTTGGCGCGGTCCTCTGGCAGCTGCTCCAGGCGCTGGGAGGTCTGTACATCAACCACGAGCTGAGACACAACGGCCCGCTCTACGGGACGTTCGCGCTCGTGCTCGGCCTGTTGGCGTGGCTGTATCTGGGTGCTCAGCTCACGCTGATCGCCGCCGAGGTGAACGTGGTGCTCGATCGCAAGCTGTGGCCGCGCACGCTCTTCTCACCTGGCCTGCTCGACACGGACAAGCGGGCGTTGCGCGCCACCGCCTTGGCGCAGAACCGTTCGGCGGACGAGCACATCGAAGTGCGCTTCGACGATCCCCACGAGACCCCTTGAAGGAAGAGCGGCAGCAGCTATACTTACTTCACTTTCGTAAGCTCATACGGAGCGTATAGCGATGACCCCACCTTCCTCCCCATCCCCTGGCGAGTCCGCCCCAACGACGAGCTCATCCGAGCCGCGCGAGCCCAAGCCCGTATTGCGCCTGATCCCGCTCGAGGACACCGTGGTGTTCCCGAGCATGGGCATCACTCTCACGGTTGAGGTGGGAGACGACGAGCGCGTGGTGCTCGTCCCTCGCCACGAGAACGAGTTTCTCGAGGTGGGCACGATCGCCGAGATCTCCGAGCAGATCCGCCTGCCCGGCGGAGGGCGTGCGGTCGCCCTCTCAGGCGAGCACCGCGCGCTGATCGGCGCCGCCCAGACCGGCCCCGAAGGAGAGCTGCGCGTCGAGGTGGATGAGCGCCCGGATGACGTGCCCGTGGACCGCCGCACGCGCGAGCTCGAGCGCGAATACCGCGCTGTCGTGGAGGAGATCCTCGAGCTGCGTGGCGACGACGGCCGGATTGCGGCGTTTCTGCGCGCAATCGTGGAGCCGGGGCCACTGGCGGACTCCGCCGGCTACTCCCCCAACCTGACCTACGAGCAGAAGGTGCAGCTGCTGCGCACGCTCGACGTGACAGAGCGCCTGGAGCTGGCGGTCAAGCTCCAGCGCGAAAGCCTGGCTGAGCTGCAGGTGCGCAAGCGCATCCGCGAGGACGTGCAGGAGGGCGCCGAGAAGCAGCAGCGCGAGTACTTCCTGCGCAAGCAGATGGAGTCGATCCGCAAGGAGCTCGGCGAAGACGAGGGCTCTGTCGCCGAGGAGTACCGCGACAAGATCGAGGCGGCGGAGATGCCCGAGGCGGTCTCCGAGCAGGCACTGAAGGAGCTCGCGCGCCTGGAGCGCATGGGTGAGCAGACCGGCGAGTCCTCGATGATCCGCACCTACCTGGACTGGCTGATCGCCGTGCCCTGGGGCAAGCGTTCAGACGAGCACCTCGACCCGGTGGCGGCGCGCGAGGTGCTCGACGCCGACCACGCCGGCTTGGAAGACGTCAAGGACCGGGTCACCGAGTATCTGGCTGTGCGCAAGCTGCGTCAGGACAGAGGCATCGAGGCCGACCCGAAGTCAGGCGCGATCCTGACGTTGATCGGCCCTCCGGGCACCGGCAAGACCTCCATCGGCGAGTCGATCGCGCGCGCCACAGGGCGCAAGTTCGTGCGCATGTCGCTCGGCGGTGTGCGCGACGAGGCAGAGATCCGCGGGCACCGGCGCACCTACATCGGCGCGCTGCCGGGACGCCTGGTGCGCGCCCTGCGCGACGCCGGGACGATGAACCCGGTGATCCTGCTCGACGAGGTGGACAAGGTGGGCGCCGACTGGCGTGGCGATCCCTCGGCTGCGCTGTTGGAGGTGCTCGACCCTGCCCAGAACCACTCCTTCCGCGACCACTATCTCGACGTCGAGCTCGACCTCAGCCAGGTGATGTTCCTCGCCACCGCGAACGTCGCCGACACGATCCCCGGCCCGCTGCTCGACCGCATGGAGGTGATCCGCTTCGACGGCTACACCAACGCCGAGAAGCTGGCGATCGCCAAGGGCTACCTGTGGCCGCGCCAGCGCGAGCGCAACGGCTTGCGCGAGGACGAGGTGAGCGTCTCAGACGAGGTGCTGTTGACCGTCATCACCGAGTACACGCGCGAGGCGGGGGTGCGCAACCTCGAGCGCGAGCTCGGCACGATCCTGCGCAAGACCGCCACGCGGATCGCTTCCGGTCAGGCGCAGGCTCCCGTGACGATCGACCTGGATGTCGTGCGCGACGCGCTCGGCCGCCAGAAGTTCTTTCAGGAGTCGGCATCGCGCACCGCGGTCCCGGGCGTGGCAACCGGCCTTGCGGTGACCGGGACGGGCGGCGACGTGCTGTTCGTCGAGGCCACCGCGATGCACGGCAAGGGCGATTTGCTGCTCACCGGCCAGCTCGGCGACGTGATGAAGGAGTCGGCGCGCATCGCCCTGTCCTACGTTCGCAGCCACTGCGATGAGCTTGGCATCGAGGAGGGCGCTTTTGAGGAGAACGAGTTCCACGTGCACGTGCCTGCGGGGGCGATTCCCAAGGACGGCCCGAGCGCGGGGGTGACGATGGTGACCGCTCTGGCGTCGCTGCTCTCCAAGCGGCCGATCAAGCACACGGTGGGCATGACCGGCGAGGTCACCCTCCAGGGGCGCGTGCTGCCGGTGGGCGGGATCAAGCAGAAGGTGCTCGCCGCCCACGCCGCCGGGCTGACCGACGTGATCCTCCCGGAGCGCAACCGCGGCGATCTCGACGACATCCCCGAGGAGGTGCGCGAGCAGATCACCTTCCACCCGGTGATGAGCATCGGGGAAGTGCTCGAGCTGGCGCTCGAGCCCGCCCCGCAAGTGGCGCACGTCTCCTGAGCGAGGTGACTGAGGTGTCGCGTAGATCGCGCCGCTGCGAGCCGGTACCGATCCAGGTGCGCCAGACGGCGAGCCTCTTGGAGAGGCGCTGGCAGCTGTCGGTGATCTACGCGGCGCTCAGCGGGGCGATGCGCTTCAGCGAATTCGCGCAAGCAGTCGACGGGATCTCCCCGCGGATGCTCGCCGAGCGTCTGCGCGACCTGGAGGCGGCGGGGTTGATCGAGCGCAGGGTGCTGCCGACCAGCCCTCCGGCGGTCGAGTACCGGCTCACCGAACGCGGGCGGCGGCTTGGCCCGATCGTCGAAGCGATGCGCGCTTACGCCGAAGGGATCGGGTGACGTCGAAGACGACCTATGGTCGGCTGTCCCCTACTCCGGCCAAGCCGGCTTCGGGGGAGGCTTGCGGCTCAGCGCAACCGGCAGCATCGCGTGCAGCTCCCACGAGTTGGCCGCCCTCACACTCCTGTGCCTTGACAGCCCGGCGCGGGTTGCGGATGCCGGCCAGACCGATGACACCGCCGATGATTAGCAATAGGGCGGCGATCGCAATCCCCACGTGGAAGCTGTGCACCGAGGCGCTCTGCGCCGCCTCTGCCACCAGACGCGCCTGACCGGGCGGCACCTCGCCCAAGGCAGGGCGCCCGAGAGGCAGCCGCTTGGCTTGCGCCACGGCAGCCCGCGCCTGTGCGCCGAGAGGCCGGTCGGCTCCCAGTCGCGAGTCGAGCGCCGACCCGAAGGAGGCGGCGACCGCAGCACCGACGGCGGCGGTGGCGAGCAGCGCCGCAACCCGGGCGATCGCGTTGTTCACCGCCGAGCCGATGCCAGCCTCCTGCTGAGGGACATCCGCGAGAACGGCGGCGGTGAGGGGAGCGACGGTCATCGACAGCCCGAACGCGAACACGAGCACCCCAGGGAGCACCTCGGTGGTGTAGTCGACGTGCGCGCCGACACGCAACAACAGCAGCATCCCGGCAGCCGCCACCAGCGGTCCGGCGCCCATGAACAGCCGTGGGCCGAAGCGATCGGCCAGCGCGCCGAAACGCCGCGACAGCGCGAACATCACCAGCGTGATGGGCAACGTGGCAAGGCCGCTCTGCAGCGGGGTGTAACCCCCGATCTGCTGCAGAAACAGCGTCAGGAAGAACGACATCGTGGCAAGGCCGGCGTACATCGAGAGCGTCTCGAAGTTGCCAGCTGAGAAGTTGCGTCGCTTGAACAGCTCCAGCGGCAACATCGGATAGCGAGCACGCGACTCGCGCAACAGGAACAAGCCGAGCAGGGCAACACCCGCCACCAGCGAGACGATCACAGTTGGACTTGACCATCCCAGGCGCGGCTGCTCGATCAGGGCGAACACCGGACCGGCGAGGCCGAGCGCACACAGCAGCGCTCCGGAGGAGTCGATCTTCGCAAGGGCGCCCTCGGCTCGCCCCTCACGCGGCATGACGGTCAGGATCAGCGACAGGCAGATCGCCACGAACGGGACGTTCACGAGGAAGATCAGCCGCCAGGAGCCCAGCGCCAGAAGCTCCCCGCCGGCGAGCGGCCCCAGCACCATCGCCACTCCTCCCCACGCGGTCCAGCTCCCGATGGCGGGGCCGCGCTCGGAAGCGGGAAACGTGGCGACGATCACCGCCAAGGCGCTCGGGGTGAGCAACGCGCTCGTAACTCCTTGCACGGCGCGCGCCGCGATCAACGTCTGCGCGCTCGGCGCCAGCGCGCAGGCGATCGACGCCAGGCCAAAGCCGCCGACCCCCAGTGCGAAGACGCGGCGGCGACCGAACAGGTCGGCAAGCGACCCGCCCACGAGGATCAGCGAGCCGAGCGTCAGCAGGTAGGCATTCACGACCCACTGCTGCGCCGCAAGCCCACCCCCGAGCGACCGCTGAATGGTGGGCAGCGCAACGTTCACCACCGTGCTGTCGAGCAGCGCGATACTCGAGCCGAGTATGCACGCAACGAGCGTCAGACGCTTGACTGTGGCGAGCGAACGACCGCCCACACGCTTACGTTAGTCGCCCGAAGGCGGTTCAGTCGCTCAACGCGTAAGCGGTCTTGCCTTCGCGGTCGGTCTTCGTGATCGCACCTTCTGAGAGCAGGCGGCGCAGATTGCCGTTGATGTTCGGTCCGGTCATCGCGGTCACCACCACCAGCTCACTCACGGTATGCGAGCCGTGCCCCAGCGCGGCGAGGATCGCCTCGCGCGCCGCGCCACGCGGCGCACGAGCGCGCTTGGCGCCTGCGGACCTCGAGGACTTGCGCGTGCCGGCTGTCGAGCGACGCGGGCGTCGCCCACCTGCCGCGACCCCCGCTGAAGCCGACCCCTCACCCGAAGGCAAGCCCGTGCTCACGTCGAGGGCAGACAGCGCGCCGAGCAGCTGCTCGTGCTCGGCGAGCGCCGGGCGCAACGCGCTCAGCCGCTCCTCGATTTCGCTCCGAATGGTGCTCAACAGGTTCTCGCGGGCCATCTCATCCTTCCGGTCAGGTTCGGTTCGGTTTCGGCGGCGCATTCTCGCAGCCGTGCGAAGCGCTTGCGCGAACGCGACACCGAATCGATCCCCTCCGAGCAGGAACGGCGGCTGACAGAGCGAAGCAGCCTGCATGGCGGAGCTTCCCGAAGGGCTTACGTCCGAGCGCAACCGAGATCTGAGCGGTCCGCTTGCCAGCCCGCTCTACCGGCGCATCCTGCTCTGCTGCATCGCCGTCCTGCCCATCCTCGCGCTGCTGAACGTGTTCGGGCAGCACGCCACCACGAGCGTCGCTCACACATCAGCCATCGAAGTGCACGTGAGAGCGCCATCGCGCCTGCGCAGCGGTTTGATCTTCCAAGTGCGGGTGGAAGTCCGCGCCCATCGCGACATCAAAGCGCTCGAAGCGGTGTTCGACCGCGGCTGGTGGGATGGGATGAGCATCAACTCGATCGTTCCGGAACCCACCGAATCGAGCTCGGAAGAAGGGCAGGTGGTGCTCCACTACGGCAAGCTCGAAGCCGACGAGAAGTTCGTGTTCTGGATCTATGCACAGGCGAACCCCACCACCGTCGGCAAGCGCCGCCAGGACGTCGAGATTCGCGACAACATGACCCCGCTCGCTCACATCCATCGAAGCATCACGATCTTCCCGTAAGCCATGGATCTCGTAATCCGCGCAACAGTCGTCTTCTTCTTCATCTTCCTCGTGACGCGCGTGATCGGAAGGCGACAGCTCGGCGAGCTGGAGCCATTCGACCTGATCCTGCTGGTTGTCCTCGGCGATCTCGTACAACAGGGGATAACGCAGAGCGACGAGTCGGTCACGGGCACGCTGATCGTCATCTCGACGATCGCACTGCTCTCCGTGGCGGTCAGCTGGGTTTCTTTTCGCATACCGCGGCTGCGCAGGCTGACAGAGGGAGAGCCGCTCGTGCTCGTTCAGGACGGCAAGCCGATCGAGCGCAACATGCGACGCGAGCGAATCACGATCGCCGACGTACAGGAGGAGGCGCGCCGAGCGCAGATCGCTTCGCTGTCAGAGCTGCAGTGGGCGATTCTCGAGGACGACGGTCACATCAGCTGCATACCGCGCAAGTCCTGAGCAGCCGCCCGGCTATTAGATGGCGGGCATTGGGGGTAGAACCTCCCCGGAAGAAGTCAAGCACCGGCGGACGCGCGGATGCTCAACCAGGCTTGCCTGGATCCACGAGTCCAGGGAGGAGTGATGATGCCCACCAGGTCATCCAAGCGAGCGGATTTGTCCGCATGGGCCAGCCGATCGAGAAGCGCTGGACGGGGACTCGGAGCTCTGGTGGCGATCGCAGGCCTGGCGGCGGCAGTCGTGGGATGCGGGAAAAGCTCGAGCACCAAGTCGGTCCCAGCATCAGCCACCCAGACGATCGTGTTCGCCGAGTCGGGCCTGGGCACCGAGGGCGAAGAGACCGCGCGCGCGATCAAGCAGTTCGAAAAAGCCAACCCGAACATCAAAGTGTCGATCGAGGTGCTCTCGCCGAACTCGACCACCTATCTCCAGCAGCTCCAGCAGCGGTTCATCGCCGGCTCTTCCACGCCCGATGTACTGGAGTCCGACGTCACCTATCCCGCCAAGTTCGCGCAGGCCGGATGGATAAGGTCGCTCGACTCGTTCAAACCGGAAACCAGCAAGTTCTTCCCCACGCAGGTGGCGTCGGGCCAGTTCGAAGGTCACACCTATGCGATCCCTTGGTTTGACAATCCCGAGGGACTCTTCTACCGGACCGATCTCGTCCCAACACCGCCGAAAAGCCCTGAAGAAGTCGTCTCCGACGCCAAGGCGGCGATGGCCAAGGATTCTTCGCTGAAGGAGGGGTTCGCGTTCGAGGGTGCCAAGTATGAGGGCGCGGTCACCTCGTTCCTGACCGTTGCACCGGCGTTCGGCGGCAAGCTGACCAGGAGCACGATCGACTCTCCCGGCAACGTGGCGGCGCTCGAATGGCTGCACGCCGCGATCTACACCCACAAGATCGCCCCGCAGGCGATCACCGGTTGGCAGGAGGGCCAGGTTCAGGAAGAGTTCACCTCGGGGCACACCGCGTTTGCGATCAATTTCCCGTTCGTCGCCGCGGTGGCCGAAGAAGGTGGACCCGCCAAGGGACATGTCGGCTACATCCCGTTCCCGCCCAGCCCAGGTGGACAGCCGGGATCGGCGCTGGGCGGCGAGATGCTGGCCATCAACGCCAAGAGCTCGCACTCGGCTGCCGGCTACAAGCTGATCGAATACCTGACCACACAGGAAGTGCAGGTCAGGAGGGCAAAGGCGACGGGCGATCCCCCGTCCCTGCAGTCGGCGTACACGGCGGAACTCTACGCGACAAACCCGATCTTCAAGCAGGTGAAGGTCCTCAACACGCTGGCCCAGCCACGGCCTGTGGATCCGCAGTACCTGCAAATATCGACCTTCTTGCAGGACGCGTTCTCGGCTGTGTACGCCAACTCGACGTCAGCGAGCAGCGCGCTCAGCACGGCTGCCTCGCAGGTGAAAGCGCTGGGGGGCTGATCCCAGCAGTCAGCTGAGCTGAGAGACCGCAGCTCGGGATGAGCACAGAGGCGACAGCACTGGGCCGCGCGGCCAGGCGACCTTCGAACCGTTCCGGCGGGCGCGAGCGAGCACACCGCCGCCTGGGCTACCTGCTCGTCGCGCCGGTGGTGATCCTGCTTCTGCTGGTGACCGCCTACCCGCTGGGATACAACCTGTGGAACTCCTTCCACGCCGTGAACCTGAGCATCGCCACGGGCGGGCACCCGTTCGTCGGGATCAAAAACTATACGAAGATGTTTGGCTCATCCGAATGGGTGAGCGCGCTGTTGCGTACCGCGGCGTTCACCGCCGTCTCGATCTCCTTGGAGACGCTCGCCGCCCTCGGCCTCGCCCTGATGCTCCACCGCAAGTTCCCCGGGCGCGGCGTTCTGCGCGCTGCCGTGCTCGTGCCCTGGGCAGTGCCGACGGTGGTGTCGGCGACCCTCTGGAAGACGATGTTCGACCAGCGTGCGGGCTTCGTGGACTACATGCTCGGCAATCTGCACCTCCCGGGCGCCCACACCACCTGGCTGGCTGGGATCTGGACCTCCTGGGCGGCGATCCTCGTGGCGGACGCCTGGAAGAACGTGCCGTTCATGGCCATCATCCTGCTCGCCGGCTTGCAGGTGATACCCGACGAGGTGTACGAGGCGGCACGAATCGACGGCGCAAGCACATGGCAGGCGTTTCGACGGATGACCCTGCCTCTGCTCAAGCCGGCGCTCGCCGTCGCGCTCATCTTCAGGACCCTGCAGGCGTTTCTCGTGTTCGACGTGATCTACATCATGACCGGCGGCGGCCCAGGCGTGAGCACCCAGACGCTCGCCTTCCTGAACTGGCAGACCTTCCTGGTGGGAACCGACTTCGGCTACGGCGGCGCCATCTCCGTGATGCTCGTCCTGATCTCGCTTGCGATCGCTGCCGTCTACGTGCGAGCGCTGCGCCCGGAGACATGAGATGAGCACCCGCGCCACACCGCTTGCCACCGCTTCCCCCCAAGCACGCACGACTGGCGGTACTCGACGCCGACCCCCCCGGCACATGCCCCACGGGTGGGCGCTCGCGCGAGAGTTCCTCTTTTACCTGCTCGTGTTGATCGTGATCGCGATCTCGCTGTTTCCCTTCTATTGGATCTTGCGCACTTCTCTGTTGTCCAATGCGCAGGTGGCCCAGGGCGCCGGTGGGTCCAACGGGCTGCTGCCGGGACACCTGACGACGAAAGCGTATGTCGATGACTTCAGCCAACAGCATTTCCTGACGCCGTTGGTCAACAGCGCGATCGTGGCAGTGATCGCGACCGCGATCACGATCCTCGTGGCAACGATGGCGGGCTATGCACTTGCGCGCCTGAATATCCGCTTCTCCGGAGCGATACTGGCGTTCATCCTGATCGCCGGCTTCTTCCCGGTGCTGGCGATGGTTGGCCCGCTGTTCCTGCTGTTCAAGGAACTGTCGCTGCTGAACAACATCTATCCGCTGATCCTCGCTTACCTCGTCTACACGCTGCCGATCGCCACCTGGTTGCTGCGCAACTTCTTCGCACAGATACCCGCCGAGCTGGAGGAGGCGGCGCTCGTCGACGGGGCGACGCGCTTGCAGGCTCTGCGCAAGGTCGTGGTGCCGGTAGCGGTGCCCGGCGTCTTCACAGCGGCGATCCTCGCGTTCATCTTGGCGTGGAACGACTTCACGTTCGCGGTGTCGTTTCTTGAGACCCCGGACAAGTTCACCGCTCCCCTTGCGATCGTGAACTTCGGCCAGAGCGCCTTCCAGGTCTTCTACAACCGGATCGATGCAGCTGTGGTGATAATCACCGTCCCGATCGCGCTGCTCGTGCTGTTCGCTCAGCGCCGGATCGTCTCGGGACTGACGGCAGGATCGTTCAGATGAGCACCATCAAGCTCGAGCACGTCACCAAGGTGTACCCGAACGGCGCCGAGGCGGTGACCGATCTCAATCTGGAGGTGGCGGACGGCGAATTCACGATCCTCGTCGGCCCGTCGGGCTGCGGAAAGACGACCGCTCTGCGGATGGTGGCGGGCTTGGAGGACATCACCGAGGGAACGATCGAGATCGGCGAGCGCGTCGTGAACGAGCTTTCCCCTCGCGAACGCGACATCGCGATGGTGTTTCAGAACTACGCGCTCTACCCACATATGACGGTGGCTCAGAACATCGGCTTTGCGTTGCGACTGCGCAAGCTACCCAAGGAGGAGGTGCAGGCGAAGGTGCGCGAGGCGGCGGACATCCTCGGCTTGAGCGAGCACCTGAGCCGCAAGCCGGCACAGCTCTCGGGCGGTCAGCGTCAGCGCGTGGCGATGGGTAGGGCGATCGTTCGCGAACCGGCTGCGTTCCTGATGGACGAGCCGCTGTCCAACCTGGACGCCAAGCTGCGCGTCCAGATGCGGGCTGAGGTGTCGCGCATCCAGCGTCGCGTGGGCGTCGCCACGCTGTACGTCACACACGACCAAACCGAGGCGATGACGATGGGCGACCGAGTGGCGGTGATGCGCGCGGGACGCCTTCAGCAGATCGACGCGCCGCAAACGCTCTACGACAGGCCCGCCAACCTGTTCGTGGCGGCGTTCATCGGCTCTCCGGCGATGAATCTCTACCAGGCGAGCATCGACCAGCAGGGGCACGCGCTGCAGCTCGGAGACCAGCAGCTGAAGCTGCCCGAGAGACTGCGAGCGGAGCGGGCGATCGGGCCTTATCGCGGCAAGGAGGTGGTGGTGGGCATTCGACCCGAGAACCTCACCGACGCAGTCGTATCGGGGGAGGATGGCGCCGACCGACGTCTGGAGGGGACGGTCGATCTCGTGGAGGCGCTCGGCGCCGAGAAGCTCGTTCACTTCAACATCGATGCGAGCCGCCTGCACAGCACCGACGAGCGCATCGGCATCGAAGAAGAAGGCGAAACCGGAGGGCTGGGCTCCGGCGAGATAGGCGCGGCGATGAGCGCAGGCGTCGCCCGCGTGCCCCCCAACAGCGAGCTGCGGGCCGATGAGAGAGCCGTCTTCCTCGTGGACACCGAGCGAATGCATTTGTTCGACCCGGAGAGCGGGGAGGCAATCGGATCCGCCGAGCCAAGCTGAGCCGGGATCCCTTTCACACCTCGCTGACTGCCATGCCGGCGATCAGCGCCAGCTCCCGTGGACGCGCGAGGACGATCAGCTCCCCCGCGTTTCCGACCGCGTGGCGCTTGGAGGAGTCGAGCCGCACCATCGCCATCCCTCCCTTCTTGAGATCGACGCGAGCGCCGGTCAGCTCATGAACCACACTCGAGAAATCCGGGTCGTGCCCGACGAGGAGCATGTGGGCGTCATTCGTCCACCCGCCCAACAGTCGAAGGGCCTCAGCACCGTCGAATCCCGCCGAGAGCGGGGCGTAAACCTGCGGCTCGAGCCCGTCTGGAAACGCCTGGCAGGCAAGCTTGGCCGTATCGAGCGCGCGAACGCGGGGGCTTGCGAGCACCGAATCGAGACGGACGTCGAGCGCCGCCAATGCCCTGCCGGCGGCGCTCGCTTGGCGCTCGCCGCGCTCGGTCAACTCCCGCAGCTCGTCCGGGCGTGTCCCATGCGGCTCTGCCTCGCCGTGGCGCAGCAGCCAGAGTTGGGCGGCCATGGCAAGACGCTAGCAGTAGGCTCGTGTACGAGACGAAACCAGAGCAACTCACCAACAAGCAGTACGAAAAAGAGCTTCTGCGGCTGCAAACCGAGCTGGTTTACCTGCAGGAGTGGGTCGTGCGCGGCGGGCAACGGCTGGTCGTGCTCTTCGAGGGCCGGGACACCGCCGGCAAGGACGGCGTAATCAAGCGCATCGCCGCCTACCTGAACCCGCGCACCTGCCACGTCGTCTCCGTGCCCACGCCCAGCCAGCGCGAGCTGACCCAGTGGTATTTCCAGCGCTACGTCGAGCACCTTCCGTCCGGTGGCGAGATCGCTCTGTTCAATCGCAGCTGGTACAACCGCGCGGGCGTCGAGCATGTGATGGGCTACTGCTCCCCTGCCCAATACGAGGAGTTCCTGCGCTTCTGCCCGCTGTTCGAGCAGGCGCTCGTCAACGACGGCATCCAGCTCGTCAAGTACTGGCTGTCGGTTTCGGACGAGGAGCAGGAGCGGCGCTTCGAGAAGCGCCTCACCGACCCGCGCAAGCGTTGGAAGTTCAGCACCACCGACCTCCAAGCGCGCGCCCGCTGGGTGGACTACGCCGAAGCCAAGGACCGCATGTTCGCCTACACAGACGTCGAGCACAGCCCTTGGTATGTGGTCGAGGCCGACGACAAGCGCACCGCCCGCCTGAACCTCATCAGCCACCTGCTGTCGGTTGTCCGCTACGAGCACCCCGAGGAGCCAAAGCCGCCCAAGCTCCCCCGCCGCCAGCAACGCAAGTACGTGCGCCCACCCAAGCGCAGCGAGCGCCTGGTGCCGGAGCGCTACTCGGTGCGCTGAACTGCCACACGCGGGCACTCGTGCTCGCCAACCGATGCGACAACAGTCGGGGCGAACGTATAAATTTGGCTACTAAAGGACTTTTGGGGCCTCTGCAAACGTTTGACAGACACGGCGCACAGCCCAAGCACACGCGATCCTAAGCGGATGCACGCTGCACGCACAAGATACCGGACGCGTTGGCGGCTGCTGACCTATCAACGCCTAGCGTTCGCTCGACGGTGGCTGATCTACGCGGCGGACTCACCTTCCTCCTGATCTGGCTCGCTGTCGTGCGTGCGGCGCGTGAGCGCGATGAGTGCGGCTATCGCCACCAGCAGGACCGGCGCACCGAAGACGATCAGCGCTGGGGTGCCTTTGCCGCTGGACGCTTCCTTGCGGATCGTGGGTTCGGTGATCTGCTTGCCGTCTGCCTGGCCGAGACGAACGACGGCCGTGATCGCCGAGCGCGCCAGCCCGTCGGCTTGCTGGCTTGCGTTGGGCATGAGCCCGTTCAGGGCGCTACGGCTATTCATGCCGTAGACGCCGAAGCCAGGCGGCATGACGACGAGTAGTGGCTGCTTTTGGTTGAAGGAGATCTCTTTGCCGAGGAAGTCGGCGTAGGGCTGGGGCATCCGCCATAGGTTGCTCACGCCGCCGAGGTCGTTGGGCGAGTCGATGATCGCCACCTTGAGGTTCAGGCCCTCTCGCTTGAGCTTGGCCAACGTGCCTTCGAGCGCGGTCTTTATGGCGGGAGAAGTGGCAGGCTGGTAGGGGTAGAAGACTGGTGCGGCGAGGAGAAAGTCGCTTGCCGGGTCGGCGTCGGCATGCGCGGCCGGGGCAGCTGCCACAGCGGCGATCGCGAGCGCCGTCGAGATCGAAACTGCGATGCGGCCTATCGCTGACCTGAATGGCACGCAGCGGATCATCTCAGAGCCCCGGTGCGAAGCGGTAGGCGGGATGTGGTTGCACATAGGGGCCGATCTCGAGGACGATCTGTGCGTGGCGGCGCAGGGGGATCGCGCCCGGCGGCCCGAGCACTGATCGGCCGTCTACGAACGCAGTGACCGAACCGTTATGCGCGGCTGTGAAGCTGGCGAGACGGTGGCGGCTTAGCTGTTGTCCCCAGAGTTTGAAGAGCTCCTCGACGGTGGGCGGGGGCTCGTTGGTGGATGGCGGGTCGACGAGGATCACGCCGGTCGGATCGGCGGTGCGGATCGGATACGCGCACCGTCCACCCGCCACGCTGGCTCCCTGACGACGCTGGGGCGGGGCGATGCCGATACCGGCGGCCACGACTATCTCGTGAGCGCGGGCGAACAACTCGATGTGAGCCGCGTAGGGATGTACGTTCGCGGCACCGCAGCGAAGCCACCCGAGCGGCGCTCGCGCGCGAACAAGGGCGCTGATCGGCGGAGGTTGGAAACGCGCACCATGTCCCAACGGCCTAGTCCGAGAGCGGTCCAAAGCGAGCGCGCGAATAGCGCTCATGCTGGCCCGAGCGCTTGGAGCACTGCGCCCCGAAGGCTCAACGGTGGCGGGAGGAGCCGCGCAGCCGGCGAGCAGCGGCGCAGCAAGCAAGAGGGCCACTATGGGGGCCAGCGTCGTGCGGTTTGTGGGTTGGTTCATAGAGCGGAATGCCCTGCATATCAAATGCTTGCCCTGTGGTAGCTTGCTTTGCCGTGAGGCGTTCTCGGGTCATCGCCATTTGGGCAGCGTTCGCGCTAGGTGCAGCACTGATGATCCTCACCTCCGCAGACAGCGCGGCCGGTCTGCTGTATCTGCTGCCAGCGCTGCTGCTCAGCGTGCCGTTGCTCGTGCAGCGCTATCCCGGCGAGCAGCGTCTGACAGCGCGCGTGGCGAGCGTCCGTCGCCGACCACGCCAGCCGGTGCTCGGCCAGCGCAAGCCCGCCAGTCCGATGCGGTTGGTGGCGCGGGGAAGCCTCTTGATCGCTTCCTCGCTCGCGGTTCGTCCGCCTCCCTGTGCTCCGGCTACTGCCTGAGCGCCCCCATGCCTAGCCGCTGACCATTCCTTTCGCGGGCGTGCGGGGCCGATCTGACCCTGCGATCAACCCGCTTTAGGGAGGTTTCGATGCTTGTCAAGCATGGCTCGCCCCGACCGGGCGACCACCCCAAACACAACAAGGCTCGTGTACATGTGCGCTCCAACAGCCTGAGCGCCACCTTGCGCCGGGTGCCGGTGCTCACAATGGCAACGCTTGCCGGTGCGACGCTGCTGCCCGAGGCGGCGAACGCGCACGGCATATCGGGCCGTGCGAGCCTGCCTGTCCCGCCGTGGCTGTTCGCATGGGCGGCAGCGATCGTGCTCGTCGTCTCGTTCGTGATGCTCTCGACGCTGTGGTCAAGCCCGCGCTTGCAGAACGGCGACGGCAAGGGCCGGCGCCTGTTCGCCATGCCGCCACTCCTAACTCCGTTGTGCGGAGCGATCGGGCTGGGACTGTTCGCCCTCGTCATCTATGCGGGCTATGAGGGTGTCGCAAGCTACACGTCCAATTTCGATCCGACGTTCATCTACGTCATCTTCTGGGTCGGCGTGCCGGTCTTGAGCGTCCTGCTGGGCGACGTGTTCGCCGCGTTCAGCCCGTGGCGGGCGTTCGCCCGAGCAGTGCGCTGGACCGCCAGGCGAGCCGGTGTCGAGCGCAACGCCCCGCTTGAGTATCCCGGCTGGCTTGGGCGTTGGCCGGTCGTCGCGGGACTGTTCGCCTTCGGCTGGCTCGAGCTGATCTACCACGACCACGACAACCCCGTGCTGCTCGCCTCGCTCTCACTGGCGTACTTCGTGCTGATGCTGCTCGGCATGGCGCTGTTCGGGATCGAGACTTGGACGCAGCGCGGCGACGCTTTCGGTGGCTACTTCAACCTCGTCTCGCGCCTCTCGCCGCTTGAGGTGCGCGACGGCGTGCTCTACGCCCGCCGCCCTTTGAGCGGTCTGCCGTCGCTGCGGATGGAACCGGGATTGGTCGCGATGGTGATCGTTCTCATCGGCATCACAACCTTCGACGGCGCCTCAAACGGCGTGATCTGGAACAACCTCGGTCCGCACATCCAGAGCGTCTTCAGCAAACTCGGCGCTGGCGATCCCGGCTCAGACGAGCTGTCCGACAGCATCGGGCTGCTGATAGCCATAGGGATCGTTGCCTGCTTCTACCAGCTCGGCGTTCTCGGAATGCGCACGGTCTCAAGCCGCTTCGACACGACCCGCCTGGCACGCACGTTCGCGCACACGCTCGCCCCGATCGCGTTCGCGTACGTGCTCGCGCACTACTTCTCGCTGCTCGCATGGCAAGGGCAGGCGATCGGCTATCTGGCGTCAAACCCGCTCGGGGACGGTGCCAACCTGTTCGGCACCGCCCACTGGCACATCAACTACAGCTTCATCACCTCCACCGGGATCTGGTACGTGCAGGTGCTCGCCCTCGTGATCGGGCACGTCAGCGGCCTCACGCTCGCGCACGACCGCGCCCTCGCGATCTACAAGGGGCCACGCGAAGCAGTGCGCTCCCAATACTGGATGCTCGTCGTGATGGTCGCGTTCACCAGCCTCGGCCTATGGCTGCTCTCAGCCGTCAACACATAGGCGCGGCACGCCTCGCCGCCTCATCGAAAGGGCGGCGAGGCGCACCATGAGACTTCCCGCGCTCAGCCTGCCACCGCCGATCTTCGCCCACCTGGGCCACTGGTACGTCTCGCTGCCCGTATTCATGGGACCAGTCCTGCTGCTACTGATCGCCCTCAAGGTCCAGACATGGCGCGAACGGCGGCAAGGCCCAGACCCGTCGGGCAAGCACTCGACAGTCACCACAACCCACGAGGACCATGCGACCACCATCACGGTCGCCGGACCACTGGACTATCTCGCGCTACTCGATATTGACGTCGAGTTGGGAAAGATCGCAGGCCAGGGACGACCGATCCTCATCGACATGCGCAACGCCAAAGCAGACGAGCAAGCAGCACTGAACCTCTGCGACATCATCAGCCCGTACGCGGCCAACACGCAGGGTTCCGGCCGCGACAAGCAGCTCCTCGTGCTCCTCAGCCGGGAGCCGACAATGCACGGCTTGGAGACTGTCTGCACGGCAGAAGGAGTCCCCGTCATGGACAACCATCCGGCGACAGCGGACACTGCCATTTAGCTATGCCGCGTGGGGAGGACACGCCGCCAGCCTGCCCCCCCTGCAAACAGGCTGCAAACGTTCCCCAGTAGGCCTGCAAACGTTTGGCAAACGCGCGGCACGCCACAAGCACGCGCCACCAACAAAGCGAACGAAAGAACCGCTATTTCAAGCTTTTCGGTCTCCGGGACGCGACGCGAACAAGAGCCTTAACCGGGGACCTCACCGAGCCCAAAAATCGGCCAGAACACCCAGCAAGCAAGCCAAATCCGGACAACCAAAGCAGCAGACCCTAATCGGGGCGCCGGGATTCGAACCCGGGACCTCTCGGCCCCAAACCGAGCGCGATACCAGGCTTCGCCACGCCCCGAAGGAGCAGATTCTACAGCCAGTCGGCCTTGAGCCGCTCCATCCATGCCTGCATGCGTGCGCGAAGCAGCGTGTCGTCGATCCGCGTGGTCATGACGCCGTACTGGCATCGCCAGATGCGACCGGCGAGCTGATTGCTGTTCGACTTACGTTGGAGTTTGATCGCGGCGGGCGAGATGTCGAGCGTTGCTGCCCAGAATGCACGCAAGTCGTCGAGGTCTTGATCGGCGTGATACTGCAGCGAGAACTTCAGGCGCCGGTCGGTCAAGCGCCGTAGCCACCCGGTCGCGAAGCGGACGACAGCAGGATCAGAGTTTCCGATGGACACAACGTTCCGGTTGCGCTTGAAGCCCTCGGCGATGTACAGGCAGACGAGATCGCGGAATGTCGGATCGGACACCAGCTCGTCAAAGCCCTCGAGCCCCTCCCGATACGCCTCTTCGCGCATGCGCCGGTACTTGAGCTGCATGGCCATGTTCCCCCGACGGCTGGCCGCCGGTGCGAAGCCGCCACCGGGGCCAGACCCCGGAATCGGAAGGTCGCGGACCCAATAGTAGATGGTGCTACGCGATAGAGCCAGCCGCTCGGCCAGCTGATCGATTGTCAACTGCCGTTCGATCCGCAACGAGCGGGCCTTCTCCCGTATGTATGTGGCGTGAGCCATTGCAAACGTATGTTCGCATGCCCTGGGGACAGAACGCTACAACAAGATCTGGTGCCGCTACAAGCGTTGCCGTCGCATGCTCCCGAACGCGCGCTGCCGGCTTCAGTCTGCGCCCTGCTGGTAGGGTCCGCACCCGTCATGGCCGAGATCCAGCCGCTGCACGCGCTGCACTACGAAACCTCGGTAGCCGGCTCGCTGGCAGACGTCACCTCGCCGCCGTATGACGTGATCGACCCCCAGCAGCGCGAGCAGCTGCTGCGGCGCTCGCCGTTCAACGTCGCAGCGGTCGACCTGCCCAAGGAGGGACCCGACGGACGGGACGCCTACGCCGTGGCTGCCGACCTGTTCGAGAGCTGGCAGCTGCAGGGCGCCGTCGTCCGCGACTCCCAGCCGGCGATCTGGGCACACACGCAGCGCTACACCGGACCCGACGGGCAGGAGCGCGTGCGCAAGGGGTTCTTCTGCGCGGTGCGCATCGAGGGCTACGGCCCCGGACGGGTCCGCCCGCACGAGCGCACGCACCCCGGCCCCAAGGAGGACCGCCTGCGCCTGATGCGCGCCACACGCGCAAACCTCTCACCCATCTTCTCGCTCTTCTCCGACCCCGCCGGCGTCGCTTGGCGGGCGCTCGAGCCAGCCACGGCGCAAGCGCCCTGGGGAGAGGTGACCGACGGCGACGGCACCGTCCACAGCATCTGGCGCATCACCGACCCGCAGGCGATCGCCGCGATCCAAGCCGCCACGCGCGACGCCGAGCTGCTGATCGCCGACGGACACCACCGCTACGAGACCGCCAACACGTATGCGCAGGAGATCGGCGGGGAGGGTGCGCACAACTACGTGCTCATGTGCCTGGTGGCGCTCGAGGATCCTGGGCTGACGGTGTTTCCGACGCACCGGCTCGTGCGCGGCCTGAGCGAGAGCCGCCGCCAGGCGCTCAGAGAGGCCCTGCAGCGCGACTTCGAGGTGCAGGAGGTGCCGCTCGAGCAGATCGCGCCGGAGCCCGGGACCGGTCCGCTCCAGCTCGGCTACATCGACTCCCACCACCAGCGTCCGCTTCGGCTCACCCTGCGGTCTCAGCAGATCGCCGACGCCGCGCTGCCCGGCTTCTCGGACGCCTATCGGCAGCTCGACACAGGCGTTTTGGAGGCGCTGCTGCTGAAAGGCGCGCTCGGCATCTCCGACGATGACATCTCCCACCTCAACGACTTCTGGTACGCGCGCAGCACCGAGGAGGCGGTGTCGCTGGTCCGCACGGGCGAGTACGAGGCGGCGTTCCTGATGCGCCCGACGCCGGTCTCGCAGGTGCGAGACGTGGCTGCCTCGGGCGAGAACATGCCGCCCAAGTCGACGTTCTTCTACCCAAAGCTGCTCACCGGCCTGCTGTTCAACCCGCTCGCCTAGCCCGAGCTTCGAGTCGGCCGGAGTCCCGAGATACCATGAAAGAAAGGCATCTGTGACTCGATCTGAAGAAGCCGGAGTGATGAGAGCCAGCGCCCGTCGCAGCGATTCGACGTTCAAGCACACCGTGCGGGTGCGCGATCATCGACTGACGGTTGACGAGCCGCTCGAATCGGGCGGCGAGGACTCCGGCCCGGACCCCCAGGAGCTGCTGGTGGTGAGCTTGGCGTCGTGCACGGCGATCACGATGGAGATGTACGCCGCGCGCAAGGGCTGGGACATCGGCGCCGTGGAGGTCGACGTCCAGTACAGCCCCGCCGAGCGCGGCACTCCCACCAAGTTCGACATCGTCGTGCGCCTGCCCGAGGATCTGCCCGAGGAGCAGGTGGAACGGCTGCGCGTGATCGCCGCCAAGTGCCCGGTTCACCGCACGCTCGAGGGCGAGGTCATGTTTTCCGAACACGTCGAGCGCACTCAACCCGTCGCCTAGCCGGATGACCGACACCGAGCTCCGCGCGGCGCTGCTCGACGTCGAGGAGCTCGCCCAGCCATCTCCTTGTGAGCAGGTTCCAGCCGCGGTGCTCGTGCCGTTGTTCGAGCACGAGGGACGGTTGCGCGTCGTTCTCACCCGCCGACGCGCCGACCTGCGCAGGCACGCCGGGGAGATCTCCTTTCCAGGCGGGCGCTTCGACATCGGCGACAGCGACCTGCGAGCGACGGCGTTGCGCGAGGCCGAGGAGGAGGTTGGCGTTCCAGCCAACCGCGTGACACTCGTCGGCGCGCTCGAGCGGACCTCCACGTTCGTCACGAACTACCTGATCCACCCGTTCGTCGGCATGATCGCCGGGGAGCGACGCTGGGAGCCCTCGCCGATCGAGGTCGACGCTGTGCTCGAGCCCACCCTCGACGAGGTCCGAAGCGGCAGGACGCGAACCCGCCTGGAACGTCGCGGGTTTCA
Organism: Solirubrobacteraceae bacterium; assembly: GCA_051955355.1. Taxonomy (GTDB): domain Bacteria; phylum Actinomycetota; class Thermoleophilia; order Solirubrobacterales; family Solirubrobacteraceae; genus Palsa-744. Next base: position 36,397 of record JBQCGU010000001.1, read on the forward strand.
GTTCGAAACCGACGCTTATGTGTTCGACGGCGAGCTGGTGTGGGGCGCCACGGCGCGCATCCTTGACAACCTGTTCGAGCGAATCGGCCCGCTGCTCGACCGCCGCGCCATCGGCTGACACGGCGGTCGGCGCCCGCGGACCCAGAGGGGGTGGGTCCGAAGTCCTGCTAGGCCCCCGTCTCGATCGGCACGCCAACCAGGCTGCCCCACTCCGTCCACGACCCGTCGTAGTTCTTGACCCGCTCGTGACCGAGCAGCTCGTGGAGCACGAACCAGGTATGCGCCGAGCGCTCGCCGATGCGGCAGTAGGCGATGATGTCCTCGCCGTCGAGCACTCCCTTGCCGCCGTACAGCTCGCGCAGTTCCTCAGCGCTCTTGAACGTGCCGTCCTCCTTGACCGCCTGCGACCAGGGGACAGAGGCGGCACCCGGGATGTGGCCGGCGCGCTGAGCCCCCTCCTGCTCGTAGCCGTTCGGCGAGATGATCTCGCCTGCGAACTCAGCCGGCGAGCGGACGTCGACGAGCTTCGTGGGCGCATCGATCGCGGCGAGCACTTCCTCGCGCCTGGCACGGATCGCGTCATCCCCAGGCTGGGCGGTGAACTGGGCGGGCGCCCAGCTCGGCACCTCGGCGGTTGTGGGTCGCCCGTCGGCGATCCACTTTTCGCGGGGACCGTTGAGCAGCAGCACCTTGGAGTGCCCGTAGTAGCGCAGATACCAGTACGTGTACGCCGCAAACCAGTTGTTGCGGTCGCCGTAGAGCACGATCGTGTGGTCGTTGGAGATGCCGCTTCTCGAGAACAGCGCGCCGAAGTCCGCCGGTCCGAGGAAGTCGCGCTTGACCGGATCTTGGAGATCCTTCTTCCAGTCGAACCCGATCGCCCCCGGGATATGGGCCTCGGCGTAGAGGTCCGGGTTCTCGTCCACCTCCACGATGCGGATGCTCTCGTCGCCCAGATGCTCCTCGAGCCAGCTCTGCTCTACGAGCACATCCCTTGCATATCCGGACAAATCGGCTGTCCTCCTTGTCGAAGCCTCAATCCTGAAAACCGATCGGCTTTCAAGGTGTTCAGCTTCGAGGATAGCGCGGCTGGAGCAACGCGCTCACCGCATCGTGAGCGTGCTCCACCCATTGCTCGACCCGACCGGGGTCGGCTCGCAGGATCTCCACGGGGATCGCGTTGCGCCCGGCCTTCTCGAGCACTATCCGTTCGCCTCCCTCGAGCACCTCGCGCGCAAGCGCCGACCCGCCCGCCTCGTAGAGCACGCCACGCACGGTGGTGTCGATCAAGCTGCCCAGGAACTGATCCAAACGCGAGCCGTGCAGTGCCTGCACCTCCTGCGGATCTCCACTCGCGGTGGCAAGCATCCAACACGCCACCGTCACGTGCTCGAGCGCGCCGCGCAGCGTGCCCAGGCGATCGGGACGCCCCACGAAGCACTCGGCCCCCGCCCGCTCGACGTCCTCGCGCCGAGAGGCGTCACGAACCACCATCCGCACGGCGTGCCCGTCTCCCGTCAGCCGCCCGACGAGCGAAACGGCTCGACAACCTCCGCCGACGATCAGGATGCGCGCCACGCGCGGATCGTATGCCCCGCAGAAGTTGAGCGCCGCGGTCGATCTCCAGACCGCGGCGCCCCTTGAAGTGACCGGCACCGAAGACCGCACACGGAGGGCTGGCGGGAAACGTCGCGGGAGAGGTTGGGTAACGACGCCCCAGCAGGTCCTCGAATGCGGTTGTGCTCAGTCGCTCACGCTCTCACCCTTTCGGCGGAAGACCCCCGCCCAGTTGTCAGCAAGAGAACGCTAAGCATGAAAACACATATGGCGAGATATGTCAAGAGCAGTTCTTTTGTTGTGCCGCCGCGGCGGCGGACGAACGCGTCCGAGCAGGCGCGCCAGCCGCTCTCGATCGGCGCCCCTCCAATACCATCCGTCGCCATGACCGACCAGGCTCCGCCCAGCGAGGATGTCGTGACGATGGACAAGATCGTGGCGCTCTGCAAGCGCCGCGGGTTCATCTTCCCCTCCTCGGAGATCTACGGAGGAGTCGGATCGACATACGACTTCGGCCACTACGGCGTGCTGCTCAAGGGCAACGTCAAGAGCGAATGGTGGCGCGCGATGCTGCAGGACCGCGACGACGTCGTCGCCCTGGACTCCGCCATCCTCCAGCACCCGCGCGTGTGGGAGGCGTCGGGTCACCTGGCCGGCTTCACCGACCCGCTCGTGGATTGCCGCACGTGCGGGCAGCGCTTCCGCGCCGACCACCTCTCAGACCTCCCGTGCGGGCGCAAGCCCTCCAAGCACCCGGGCGAGACGCCCGACTGCGACCTGACCGAGGCGCGCGACTTCAACCTGATGTTCGAGACGACCATCGGCCCGGTCAAGGAGTCCGGTTCGACCGCCTACCTGCGCCCGGAGACCGCGCAGGGCATCTTCATCAACTTCAAGAACGTCCTGCAGTTCTCCCGCAAGAAGCCGCCGTTCGGGATCGCCCAGATCGGCAAGTCGTTTCGCAACGAGATCACCCCCGGCAACTTCATCTTCCGCACACGCGAGTTCGAGCAGATGGAGATGGAGTTCTTCGTCCCTCCGAGCGAGGCGCAACAGTGGTTCGCGCACTGGCTCGCCGAGCGCATGCGCTGGTATGTGGAGCTGGGCCTGCGACCCGATCATCTGCGTCTGCGCGCACACGATGCCGACGAGCTCTCCCACTACTCCTCAGGGACCAGCGATGTCGAGTACATGTTCCCGATCGGCTGGTCTGAGCTCGAGGGGATCGCCAACCGTGGCAACTTCGACCTGTCTCAGCACGCGCAGTTCTCGGGCGAGAAGCTCGAGTACGTGGACACCGCCACCAAGGAGCGCTACGTCCCGCACGTGATCGAGCCGGCAGCAGGCGCCGACCGAGCGACGCTCGCTTTCCTCGTCGACGCCTACGACGAGGAGCAGGTGCCGGGCGCGGGCGACGGCGGTGCGATGGAGACGCGCACGGTGCTGCGCCTGCATCCGCGCCTGGCGCCCGTCAAGGTGGCGGTGCTTCCGCTCGTGCGCAAGGACGGCCAGCCCGAGCTTGCGCGCCGCGTGTACGAGGATTTGCGCAAGCGCATGCAAGCCGAGTACGACGAGGGCGGCTCGATCGGCAAGCGCTACCGCCGCCAGGACGAGATCGGCACACCCTGGGGCGTGACGATCGACCACCAGAGCCTCGAGGACGACACGGTGACGTTGCGCGACCGCGACTCGCTCGCCCAGGAGCGCGTGAAGATCGACGATCTCGGGGCAGAGCTGCAACGACGCCTCGCCGCGCCGTGGCGCTCGCCGAAGCTCGGCGATCCATCTGACGCAGCGGACCGTTAGCGTCTCGCAGCGCACCCACTCCAAAGCCGGGAGACCCAAGCATGAACTTCGATCTGACCGACGAGCAGCAGCTGATCCGCAAGACCGCGCGCGAATTCACCGACAACGAGATCGTCGAGCGCGCCAAGCAGAATGCGCGCGAGCATCGCTTCGACCTCGACCTCGTCGCAAAGCTCGCCGATCAGGGCTACCTCGGCGCGATCGTCCCGCGGGAGTACGGCGGCGCGGGCCTCGATTACGTCTCCTACGGCCTGGTGGTCGAGGAGATCGGTCGCGGCTGCTCCTCGGTGCGCACGGTCGTCTCCGTGCAAACCTCCCTCGTCTGCTCGGCGATCCTCAAGTGGGGAACCGAGGAGCAGAAGCACCGCTTCCTGCCAAAGCTCTGCTCGGGCGAGTGGCTCGGCTGCTTCGGGCTGACCGAGCCGGACACCGGATCGGACGCCGCCAAACAGCGCACCCGCGCCAAGAAGACCGACACCGGCTGGGTGATCAACGGCGCGAAGATGTGGATCTCGATGGGCAACTACGCCAAGGTGGCGCTGATCTTCGCCCAAACCGACCCTGAGTTGGGGCACAAGGGCCTTGCCTGCTTCATGGTGAACACCGATCAGCCCGGGTACAAGCCGCAGACGATCGAGCACAAGATGGGCTTGCACGCCTCCGACACCGCCTCCATCTCGCTGGAAGACGTCGAGGTGTCAGACGAGGACATGCTCGGCAAAGTCGGCGACGGCTTCAAGGTCGCCATGTCCGCCCTTGACTCCGGTCGCTACTCGGTGGCGGCGGGCTGCGTCGGCGTCTGCCAGGGGTGCGTCGAGGAGTCGGTCAAATACGCCAAGGAGCGCGAGCAGTTCGGCAAGCCGATCGCCTCATTCCAGCTCGTGCAGGCGATGATCGCCGAGATGGTGCTCAAGACGGAGGCCTCGCGCATGCTCGTCTGGCGTGCCGGCTTCCTCAAGGACCAGGGCCGCCCCAACACCGTCGAGACCTCGGTCGCCAAGCTGCACGCCACCGAGGCGGCGGTGGAGTGCTCGAACACCGCCATCCAGGTGCACGGCGGGGCGGGTTACGTCGACGACCACCCAGTCGAGCGCTATTTCCGCGACGTGCGCGTCACCACCCTGTATGAGGGCACCTCGCAGATCCAGAAGCTGATCATCGGCCGCGCGATGACCGGCATCAACGCGCTCGTTCCCGCCTGAGTCGCACCAGGACTGCCCGACCGCGATGACCCTGCGAGTCGTTGAGAGTGAGCCGCAACAGACGTCCGCTGCAGGCGTGATCGGCGTGGTGGGCGCCGGCACGATGGGTGCCGGCATCGCCCAGCTGGCTGCCAAGGCGGGCGCTCGCACGCTCCTGTACGACCCGCTTGCAGACGCGCTCGCGCGCGGCGCCGAGCGGGTACGCGAGGGACTCGCCAAGGAAGCGAGCAAGGGAAAGCTCAGCGCCGAGGCCGCCCAGGCGGCAAGCGAGCGGCTTCAGACCGCAAGCACGCTCCACGATCTCGCCCCGTGCGAGCTCGTGATCGAGGCGGCGCCCGAGCGGCTTGACATAAAGCACGACCTATACACACAGCTGTCTGAGATCGTCAGCGCCGATTGCGTGCTCGCGAGCAATACGTCCTCCCTGCCGATCACAGCCATTGCCGCCGCCGCCACCCATCCCGAGCGAGTGGTGGGCATGCACTTCTTCAACCCAGCCCCGCTCATGCGCCTGCTCGAGGTGGTGTCGGGCCTGCTCTCCGACGAGCGTGCGCTTGAGATCGCCGACGCCACCGGCCAGGCAATGGGCAAGGACGTGATCCGCGCCACCGACGGCCCGGGCTTTCTCGTCAATCGCTGCAACCGTCCGTTCGGCTTGGAGGCGCTGCGGCTGCTCGCGGAGCGCATCGCCGACGTCCCCACGATCGACCGGATCGTGCGCATGGGCGGCGGCTTTCGAATGGGTCCGTTCGAGCTGAGCGACCTCGTCGGCGTCGACACCGGGTTCGACGTCTCCAAGAGCTTCTACGAGCTGAGCTTCGGAGAGCCGCGCTGGCGCCCGTCGCCGATCCAGGCGCGCCAGGTGGCAGCCGGCCTGCACGGACGCAAGAGCGGGCGCGGCTACTACGACTACGCGGGCGAGGGTCCCCATCGCCCATCCGATCCCGAGCCCCCGGACGCAGTTGGGCCGGCTGAAGGCGAGGGCTTGATCGTGATCGCAGGAGAGGGCGTGCTCGCCGAGCAGCTGCGCGTGGCGGCGCGCGAGGCGGGGTATGACGTCCACAGCCCGCACGCACCGCAAACCGAGCTGCCGGCGCTGATCGTCGAATGCGAGGAGATCGACGAGGACGACGCTCCCCGCGGCGCGCCCCGCCTGGTCCTCTGCGACCGCGGCTCGCTGGCGTCGCTCGACCCGAGCGGCCCGGCGGTGGGCTTCCATGCCCTGCCTCCGTTCTCGGACTGCAAGCTCGTCGAGCTGACCCGCAACGAGAGCTCCTCGCCGGCAGCCGCCGCGCGCGCCGAACGCTTCTTCGCTGCGCTCGGCAAGCACGTCGAGTGGGTCGAGGATGCTCCCGGGCTGGTGCTCGGAAGGATCGTCTGCCAGTTGGTGAACGAGTCGGCGTTCGCGCTCGGCGAAGGAGTGGGCAGCGCTCACGACATCGACACGGGCATGGTGCTCGGCCTCAACCACCCACGCGGGCCGCTCGCCTGGGCGGATGAGATCGGCCTCGACCACGTGCTGCTCGTGCTCGAAGCGCTCTGCGAGGAGTACCGCGAGGAGCGCTATCGGCCCGCCCCCGCGCTCCAGCGGTTGGTGTTGAGCGGCAGGCTGGGCCGCGAGACCGGCGCCGGCTTCTTCGACTACGACGACGCCAGCGGCGACTGACCTCACGTTTTGACTCGCTCGCGCGTTTTACAGTCGTGAGCGACGTGCTGCCCCCCTTTCAACGCTTTCTGGATGCACACCGGGAGGAGGTATGGCGCCTGCTGCGCGCCTCGGTCGGACCGGACCGGGCCGAGGATTGCTTCCAAGAGACTTTCATGGCTGCGTTGCGCGCCTATCCGCGTTTGCGCGCCAACTCTGACCTGCGCGCATGGGTGCTCACGATCGCTCACCGCAAGGCGCTCGACGCGCACCGCGCGCAGGCACGCCAGGCCGTGCCGGTAGCCGACGTCTTGCATTCAGATGGCGGCGCGGGAGCAGCGCTGAGCAACGGACACTCGCCCTCGCCGGTGGGCGAACGCGACGAGCGTCTCTGGCACGCGGTGCGCGAGCTGCCCGAGCGCCAGCGCTCAGCTGTGGTGCTGCGCTGCGTAGCCGACCTGCCCCACAGCGAGATCGCGGTTGCGATCGGCTGCTCTGAGGACGCCGCGCGCCGCTCGCTGCACGAGGGGCTCAAGAAGCTCAAGGAGACGATCGCCAATGACTGACGACGTTCGGCAACTGTTGCGCGAGGCAGCCGATGAGCGCGGAGACGACGCCCGCCGCGCCGCCGAGGCCGCAAGGTGCTTGCTGGCCCGCGTGAGCGCAGAAGGCGCGGCTGACATCGCCTACGGCCCAGTCGACTCGCCGTTCGGCCCTCTGCTCGCGGCCAGCACGAGCAAGGGCTTGGTAAAGCTGGCGTTCCCCGAGGAGAGCGCCGACAGCGTGCTCGACCGGCTCGCCGTACGCATATCCCCGCGCATCGTCGAAGCCTCGCCGGCAACGCTCGACCCGGTCAAGCGCGAGCTCGAGGAGTACTTCGCCGGCCAGCGCGCGGACTTCGAGCTGGCGCTCGACTGGTCGCTGATCGGGCCGTTCGCCACCAAGGTGCTGCGAGCCACGGCGGCGATCGCTTACGGCGAGTACTCCACCTACTCACAAATCGCCGCCCGCGCCGGCTCGCCGCGTGGCTCCCGCGCCGCCGGCAACGCTCTGGGCTCAAACCCGATCCCGATCGTCATCCCCTGCCACCGAGTGCTGCGCAGCGGAGGCGCGCTCGGCGGCTACGGTGGCGGGCTCGACCGCAAGCGCCACCTGCTGGCGCTCGAGGGCGTCCTGTTGGCGTGACCGGCTACTTGGGCGTGGACTCAGCCGCGGGCGCCCACTGCGTCTCAGCCGGGTCACCGACCGGCATTCCCTCGGGAGCCGGGATCCCAGGGGTGTCGCGCAGGTACCACTCGGCGTCGAGCGCCGCCTGACACCCCGAGCCGGCGGCGGTGATCGCCTGCCGGTAGGTGTGGTCCACCAGATCGCCCGCCGCGAACACGCCCGGCAGATTCGTGCGAGTCGAGCGGCTGTCCACGCGCACATAGCCGCTCTCGTCGACATCGACCTGACCGGCGACGAGCGCCGACTGCGGCTCGTGGCCGATCGCGATGAACGCCCCCGTGATCGGTATCTGGAGCGGCTCTCCGGTCTCGGCATGGAGCAGATCGGCGTGTCCGAGCGACCCGTTCTCGCCCGCCGCGAAGCGCTCGACGACATAGGGCGTGAGCAGCTCGATGTTCTCCTGCTGGTGCGCCCGCTCGAGCATGATCTTCGACGCGCGGAACTCCTCGCGGCGGTGCACCACCGTCACCTTCGCGGCGAACTTCGACAGGAAGATGGCCTCCTCCATGGCGGAGTCCCCACCGCCGACGATCACGGTGTGAGCGCCGCGGAAGAAGGCGGCGTCGCACGTCGCGCAGTAGCTCACCCCACGCCCGCCGAGGTCCTCCTCGCCGGGAACACCGAGCTTCTTGTGCTCGGCGCCCATCGCCAGGATCACCGTGCGAGCGAGATGCTCGGTGTCTCCAACCCATACGCGGTGCACGCCGCCGGGCTCGCTCGCCAGCTCCACGCGCTCGGCCTGGTCTGTCACCAGCCGCGAGCCGAAGCGCTCGGCTTGCTCGCGCATCTTGAGCATCAGCTCAGGACCCATGATGCCCTCGGGGAAGCCTGGGTAGTTCTCGACGTCGGTGGTCTGCTGGAGCAGCCCACCCCAGGCGAAGCCCTCGATCACCAGCGGGTTCAGGTTGGCGCGCGAGGTGTACAGCGCGGCGGTGTAGCCGGCGGGGCCACTGCCGACGATGATCGTGTTCTCGACCTTCCCGTTGCGCTCGTCTGCCATCGCTTCTCTCCTCACCGCCAGCTAGGACACTATACTTTGTATAGTATAGCTTCGCTCGTCGCGGTGATGCTCACCCTGCCAGCGTCCGACGGTTCGGCGCAGCTGGAAGTAGGCGATCGCCCCCGGGACGGTGGGCAGCCAGAACGAGATCGCCCTGTAGGCGAGCACGGCGAGCACGGCGAGATTCAGTTCGACGCCGAACGCGGCCAACGCGCCGATCATGCCGCCCTCCACGCCGCCCACTCCACCTGGCAGAGGCAGCAGGTTGGCGAACATTCCCACGAAATACGCCATCCAGATCACCGAGAAGTCGGGCGCCGAGCCGAACGCGTGAAAGGCTGCCCACAGCACGCAGATGTCAAAGCCCCACCACGCCGGCGCACCGATCAACCCCGCTCGGCGCGTACGCGCGCACTCGAGCGCCGTGCGTATCCCCGCCGCGGCAAGCGCCGGCGCGGCTGCGAGGCGCGCGAGCAGGCGAGCGGGCCGGCTCGACCCGGACGTGCGGTGCACGAGGCGGCGCTCGAGGTCCTTGGGACGCAGCGCCACCGCAGCGGCTCCCAGCATGTGCGCAGCGCCGACGATCGCGGGGACGAACGTGATCGCAAACGACCCACCGCCCGGAAGCAGCCCAGTGCCCAGACCCACGCCGGCGATCACGAGCGAGCCGGCGTAAACGATGTATAGGAGCACCATGAACGTCAGCATGCGCGTGGCGACCTCCCTGGGGCGCATGCCCGAGCGGCGCAGCGCCCAAGCGGTGACCGCCACGCCCCCGGCGCCCGCCACCGCGAACAGGCGCGTGGCCGCCAGGCCGGCCATCGTGATCAGGTAGCTCTCGCGCCAGCCGATCGTGCCGTCCTCGGTCACGAACACCGCGCGGAACAGGACGACGTAGCCGGCGAACGAGAGCAGCTCGAACACCACGGCGATCGCAAGCCACCAGCGGTCGCCGCCCTCGATGCTGTGAACCGTCTTGCCGAAGCCGGCGATGTGCGGCAGCACGAAGTACAGGAAAGCCACGCACGAGAGCACGAACACGGCGAACAGGATCGCCCGCTCGCGGGTGATCGCCACGCGCGGCATCTCCTCGTCGGCTGGCCGCCATGCGCTCGGCGCCTTCGTGTCGACTCGCTGTGCCTCCTCCATGCCCCTCACGTTCTCAGGCGCCCTCGTGCGCCAGGGCCTCCAGCGAAGCCACCGCGCGGCTGAACCCCGACAGCACCGGGCCGGCGCGCGGGCCGAATCGTCGTATCGTCGCGGTCAACGCGGCTCCGGCGAGCAGGTCCACGACGTAGTGCTCCCCGAGGTAGACGAGCGCCAATCCGAGCGTCGCCGTGTAGCCCCAGCCAAGCGCGCCCGCAACCGGGCCGGTCTCTGTGAGCAGCTCAGCAGCCATCATCGATGTGGCGAAGTGCAGCGAGGGCATCGCAGCGAGGGGATTGCCTCCGAGCACACTGTAGAGCGGACCCCAGCCGTCTTTCCAGAAGAACTCGCCGTATTCGACCATCATGCGCCGAACGACGATCTGGCGGCGGTGGTCGAGCCCCTCGTCGCGCCCGGCCAGCGAGCCGGCGTACCAGGGCGGCGCCGTAGGAGCCAGCCAGTAGACGATCGCGCCGAGGTCGAACACGGCGTAGGTCATAACCGCCGCCCGCTCGAAGCGCTTGCGGTGGCGCAGCAGGATGTAGAGCAGCGAGCCGTGAGGCACCGCGAACCACAGCCAGTGCGCCCACACGAGCACGCGATCGCCCAGGCGCCACCGCTCTTTGGCAAACGCCTTCTGCAGGCGCACGGTGGGCAGCTCGCCCAGGCCGAGGGCTCGGTCGACGGCTATCGGGTAGTCGATCAGCACCCTTCCCTGCTGAGCGTCCGGATCGTCGTGTGGAGCCTTGTACGCCGCGAGGTACGCCCACATCTGGAGCGCGCACACCGCCACGTCGCGCGTGCGGGAGCGGGGCATCGCCACCGCCAGCCCGACAGGCGCTCCGAAAGCGACCGTTTGCGCGACGATCGGGGGGGTCGGCAGGCGCTTGCGCAGGAGTGGAGCAGCGATGCCCGCGGCCACCAAGCCCCAGGCGGCTGTCTTGATCGCCTGCGAGCGCCGCACGGGGCGAGGAGTATATGCCGCCGTCCGCCGTCCTCCCCGCCGTGACGACCGCCGAGCGCCCAGCGCCCAGCCGCGCTCAGGCGACCGTGCCCTCGACCGCGCGCTCGCCCATCTGCCGCTCGGCCTCTTTCACAAGCGCGCACACCACCCGGCTGGCGGCGTCGGCCTCGGGATGCCATTGCACGCCGAGCACGAAGCGCCGATCGGGCATCTCGATCGCCTCGGGCAGCCCGTCCATCGCCGAGCTGCCGGTGATCGAGAGCCCCTCCCCCACCCGATCCACGCCTTGGTGGTGATGCGACTTGGTGGCGTGGTGAGTCTCGCCGGCTGCACGCGCCGCGAGCGAGCCCTCGAGCAGATCGACGTCGTGGTCTGCCCCGTCGAACGTGCCCGCCACGCGCAGGTGTTCGTGGTGGCCGAAGCGCTCGGGCAGGTGCTGCAGGAGCGTGCCGCCGTACGCGACGTTGATCAGCTGCATGCCGCGGCAGATGCCCAGGACGGGCATGTCGCGCTCGATCGCCGCACGCACGAGCGCGATTTCGAAGCGGTCGCGCTCGGGCACCGTCTCCACGGTCTGCGCATGGCGCTCGGCGCCGTATGCGCTGGGATCGATGTCGGCGCCGCCGGCGAGCATCAACCCGTCGATCATGTCGAGCGCCTCGTCGGGGTCCTCGATCAGCCGCTCGTCGGGCGCCAGCATCAGCACGAGCGCCCCGGCGCTCTGCACGGCGTCTACGTAGCTGCGCGAGAGCAACACCGCTTCCTGCTCCCACATTCCCCAGCGGGCGCGCTCCAGCGCGGTGCATATGCCGATGACGGGACGTCGTGTGCTCATGGCGGAACACATAGGATCACAGACCGTGGAGTTCGAGACGATCAACGTGCACATCGACGGCGCAGCGGCGACGATCGAGCTGAACCGCCCGGACACGCTGAACGCCTGGAACAAGCAGCTGGCCGAGGACCTGATCGCAGCGCTGCGCTTCGCGCAGGACAGCGAGCAGGTGCGAGCTGTGCGCATCACAGGCGCCGGCCGCGCCTTCTCCTCCGGGGCGGACCTCAAGGGGATGAGCAGCGAAGACGTCACGCCCGAGGGCCGCCCGGACGTGTACAAGGTGCTCACCGAGCGCTACCACCCGATCATGCACGCGATCCGCGAGATGCCAAAGCCCGTGGTGGCGGCGGTGAACGGCGGCGCGATCGGGATCGGGTGCTCGCTTGCGCTGTGCTGTGACCTGATCGTGGCAGCGGAGAGCGCCTACTTCCTGCTGGCGGTCGTGTACATCGGCCTGGCGCCGGACGGCGGCTCCTCGCTGTTCGTCCCCGCACGGGCTGGGATGGCGCGTGCCTCGGAGATGGCGCTGCTCGGCGAGCGGATAGGCGCCAAGCAGGCGCTCGAATGGGGGCTGGTCAACCGCGTGGTGGCGGATGGCGAGCTCCACTCCTCGAGCCAAGAGCTGACCGCCCGCCTGGCGGCGGGGCCGACGCGCGCGTACGGAGCGTGCAAGCGGCAGCTCAACCAGCACCTCTACGCGCGCATGGACGAGCAGCTCGAGCTGGAGGCGAAACTGCAACAGGAGATGGCGGGCAGCGACGACTTCGTCGAGGGAGTGAGCGCCTTCCTGACCAAGCGCCCAGCCGACTTTTCCGGGCGCTGAGGGCGTCGGAGCGCTTTCCGTCCCGGCCTGAATAGAATCCCGCGCCTTGAGCCATCTGCTCCCGACAACCCTTGCCTTCTTCACGCCCGAGTCGGGCGGTTCGCCGAACGCGAACACGATCGACAACCTCTACAAGGTCGTCCTGTACATCGCGCTGGTCATCTTCGTGGTGGTCGAGGCGGCGCTCGTTTATGCGCTGATCCGCTTCCGCGCGCGCAAGGGGGCCGTGGCGGCGCAGATCCGCGGCAACACGCGCCTTGAGATCGGCTGGACGCTCGGCGCGGCGCTGGTGCTGGTGGTGCTGATGGTGCTCACGTTCGTCAAGCTGTCGTCAATCCAGAACCCGGTCAACTCAGGACCCACCGGCGACAGCGCCTACGCCGACGGCGAAGGGCCGCTGTACGCGAGCGCCGACCGCAAGCTTCCGCCGAGCGGCAAGTCGCTGAACATCACCGTGGTGGGGCGCCAGTTCCTGTGGCAGTACGTCTACCCGGGCGCCAACGAAGCGGATGGCTTGGGCGCGCCCTACTCCTACCAGGAGATGGTGGTGCCGACTGAAACCACGGTGACGCTCGACATCGTGTCCGCCGACGTGGTGCACTCCTGGTGGGTGCCGCAGCTCGGCGGCAAGTTCCAGGCGGTGCCGGGCTACCACAACTACACCTGGTTCAAGATCTCAAAGCCCGGCATCTACCGCGGCCAGTGCGCGCTCATCTGCGGACGCGGGCACGCCCGCATGACCGCCACCGTCAAGGCGGTGCCGCCGGCGCAGTTCGACGCATGGCTGGCACGCCAGAAGCAGCTCCTGGCCGAAGCCGACAAGGCGGCGCAGCGCTCACGCGAAAAGCTCGCCAAGCAGGTTGGCGCCGGCCAGGTCCAGAACCCCTGATTCGCCCACACACAGCTACAGACAAGAGCAAGAGATGGCCACGTACGCAGCCCCCGTCCCCCAGGTAGTAGCCCACCGCGCCGAGCACGAGCCGCGCGGGTGGACGAGCTGGATGACCACCACCGATCACAAGCGGATCGGGATCATGTACATGGTCACGACGTTCATCTTCTTCCTGCTCGGCGGCACCGAGGCGCTGCTGATCCGCCTGCAGCTGGGCGTGCCGAACAACACGCTGGTGTCCCCGCAGGTCTACAACCAGCTGTTCACGATGCACGGGACGACGATGGTGTTCCTGTTCGTCGTGCCGATGATGGCGGGGCTTGCCAACTACTTCCTGCCGTTGATGATCGGGGCGCGCGACATGGCGTACCCGCGCCTGAACGCCCTGTCCTACTGGCTGCTGCTGGCGGGCGGCATCGTGTTCTACGCCTCGCTCTTCTGGAACCCGCCGGAAGCGGGCTGGACCAGCTACGTGCCGCTGTCGAACTCGACGTTCTCCCCGGGCGGCGGTCAGGACGCGTGGATCTACCTCGTCCACCTCACCGGCCTGTCGTCGATCCTCGGCGCGATCAACTTCTACGCGACGATCGCCAACATGCGCGCGCGCGGGATGAGCTGGGGCCGCCTGCCGCTGTTCATCTGGGCGATCCTCACGTACTCGATCCTGATCATCTTCGCGATGCCGGTGATCGCCGGAGCCGTAACGATGCTCCTCACCGACAGGCACTTCGGCACGCACTTCTTCGACCCCAACAACGGCGGATCGGCACTGCTCTGGCAGCACCTGTTCTGGTTCTTCGGGCACCCCGAGGTGTACATCATGATCATCCCCGGCTTCGGGATCGTCTCGGAGATCCTGCCGGTGTTCGCGCGCAAGCCGATCTTCGGCTACAAGGCGATCGCGGCCTCCACCGTGGCGATCGCCTTCCTCGGCTTCCTCACCTGGGCGCACCACATGTTCACAGCTCCGATCCCGATGTCGATCGTGATCTTCGTGGCGCTGAGCTCGTTCT
>JBQCGU010000002.1:0-37494 GCA_051955355.1 Solirubrobacteraceae bacterium
AGCGGCTCGCGCAGCGGGAAGTTGAGGTGCACCACTCCCGGGCGTCCCTCGAGCGCGGTCCAGAAGGCGCGGCAGGCGAGCGTCCGCATCCAGCGGATGCGCTCGGGCGTAGTTTCGTGTGAGCCCACCTCGAAGAACCACTTGGCGTAGTCGCCGAACAGCTTGATCTGGTCGATCGCCTGGCCCGCTCCGTTCTCCCGCAGCTCGGGCGGGCGGTCGGCGCTCAGCACGATCAGCGGCACCCGCGCCTCGTGCGCCTCCACCACCGCCGGCAGCAGCTCTGCGACCGCGGTCCCGGACGTGCACGCGATCGCCACGGGCACGCCCGACGCCTTCGCCGCCCCGAGTGCGAAGAAGCCGGCGCAGCGCTCGTCGATGTGGGAGTGACAGCGCAGCCGCGGGTCGCGCGCGAGCGTCAGCACGAGCGGCGCGCAGCGGGAGCCTGGCGAGGTGCACGCCTCGCGCATGCCGCAGCGGCCAAGCTCGTCGACGAACGCGGCGAGCAGGGCGTAGGTGGCGCGGGCGCTCGCGGCGAGGGCGCCCGCCTCGGCGCCCTCGGGTGGGGGTGGGTTGGGTTGGCTGGGGTTTGAGCTCATACGATTCGCTTATGCCCGACACCCTCGTCCTGCTGCACGGGTTCGCCTCGACCCGTCGGCTGTGGGACGCGGTGATCGCTCGTCTGCCGTCCGAACGCTACAGCCCGCTGGCGCTGGATCTCCCTGGCCACGGCTCCCACGCCGACGCCGACGCCCCGATCACGTTCGAGAGCTGCGTGTCGCACGTCCTCGCTCGCAGCCCCGACTCGTTCGAGCTGGCCGGCTACTCGATGGGGGGGAGGATCGCGTTGCATGTGGCGCTCGCGGCTCCCGAGCGTGTCAGCAGGCTGGTGCTGATCTCCACCACCGCCGGCATCGCCGACGCGGCGGAGCGGGCCGACCGGCGCGTGCGCGACCGGCGGCTCGCCGAACAGATCGAGCATGGGTCGATCGGAGACTTCGTCGAGCGCTGGCGCGCGCAACCGATGTTCGCTGAGGACCCGCCCGAGGTCGATGCGCTCGCGCGCGCCGAGATGACGCACAACCGTCCTCACGGCGTCGCGGCTGCCCTGCGCGGCATCGGCACAGGTGAGATGGCGCCGTTGTGGGACGGCCTCAGCGGCCTTGCGATGCCCGTAGCGATCGTCGTCGGACGACGCGACAGGAAGTTCCGCGCAGTGGCCGAGCGGATGGCGCAAGCCCTGCCGGCCGCGCGCCTGGACGTCGTTCCGGGCGGGCACGTGCTGCCCTTGGAGAGCCCTGACGCTGTCGCTGACGCGATGCTCAGGTAGGCTCGATGCCGAGCCCCGGCCCCCTTGGCACCCGTATGTGACCGTCGTCCGGGGCCAGGAGATCCTCCAAGCCCGCGAACATGCCGACGGTTGCCAGCCCGCATGGCGGCAAGCTCTTGACCGAGCCGAGCGCAGCGGCTGCGTGCAGGGCTCCCGCGACAGCCAGAGGGCCGTCGATCGCCGACGCCAGGTAGAAGTCCGCGCCGGTGCGCGTGACGGCGCCCGCAGCGCGCAGCACGCCGGTGAGGCCGCCGCAGCGCGCCACCTTCAGGCAGACCGCGTCAGCCGCTCCGGCGTCGAGTGCCCCGGGCAGCTCGGCGCTCTCGTCGATCGCCACCCTCGCTGCCACCCGCTCGCGCACCTCGCGCATCGCCTCCAAGCCGTGCGTGGGCTCCTCCACGAGCTCCAAACCGGCGGGTTCCAGCGCCTGGATGGCGCTCACCGCCTGCTCTGCGCTCCAGGCGCCGTTGGCGTCCAGGCGCAGCGCCACCTCGGGACCGGCGGCTGCTCTCACAGCCGCGACTCGTCCGGCGTCGTCTCCGATGCCCACCTTCAGCTTCAAGCACCGAAAGCCGCGCTCCACCGCCTCGCCCGCCTGCCGCGCGGCGCTCGCCCGGTCGGGGGCGGAGATCGTGGCGTTGACCGCCACCGCCTCCCGTGGGTGCTCGGCCAGCAGCGAGGACACGGGCCGCCCCGCGCGGCGCCCGCTCAGATCCCACAGCGCCAGGTCGATCGCCGAAAGGGCTGCGGGCAGGTCGTCCGCCTGCCGGCACGCTTGCGCGACGCGGCTGGAGTCGAGCCCGTCGAGGCCTTCGAGCGCCAGCCGGTAGCGCTCGAACGCGCTCAGCACGCGCGTGACGCTCACACCGTCGTAGGGCTCCAACGGGGCGATGTCGCCGTAGCCGGTGAGGTCATGCGCGTCGGTGAGACTCACGGTCAACACCTCACGCTCGTTCACCGTCCCGTATGAGGTGTGAAGCGGGCTCGTCAGCTCCAGCGTGGCGCGCGCGACGCCGATCCGCACCTCGCCTCCTCTATGTCGAGATCCCGCCCGAGGCAAGGATGCCTGCGGACAGGAGCACGCAGAAGCAGAGCTGGAGCATCCCCGTCTTGGCCAGCGCCACGTTCAGCGACGGGCCATCCACGCGCTCGCGCACCACCCGCACCAACTTCACCGCGAGCGGCAGCCCCACCCACGGCAACAGCAGCCAGGCGGTCATCGACCCGAGCAGCCAGGGCAGCGGGGCGAGCGCGAACGCGCAGAGCACCATCGCGCTGTAGAGGGTGCGCGTCCGTGCGCGTCCGAGCCGCACGGCGAGCGTCCGCTTGCCGGCGCGCCGGTCGGTGTCTATGTCGCGGACGTTGTTGACGACGAGGATCGCGCTCGCCAGCAGCCCGACGGGCACGGCGCACGCATACGCCTGCCACGCCAGCTCGCGCGTTTGCACGAAGTAAGAGCCGCTCACAGCCACGATGCCGAAGAACAGGAACACGAACACCTCGCCCAAACCCTCATACCCATACGGGCGTGGGCCGCCCGTGTAGAGCACGCCTGCGAGGATCGACACGGCGCCCACCGCCACCAGCTCCCAGCCCGCCACCGTCACGAGGTAGACGCCGCACAGCACCGCCAAGCCGAAGGTCACGTACGTCGCGAGCAGCACCCTGCTCGGGGGGACGAGGCCGCCCGCGGTGACGCGCACCGGCCCGAGCCGGTCCTCGGTGTCTGCGCCGCGGCGGGCGTCCGAGTAGTCGTTGGAGAGGTTCGTGCCCACCTGGATGAACACCGCGCCGAGCAGGGCCGCAACGAACGCCAGCGCGTGGAACTCCCCTGCGCCGAGTGCCAGCGAGGTGCCCACGAGGACGGGCGCCACGGACGCTGGCAGCGTGCGCAAGCGGGCTGCCATCACCCAGATGTGAAGCGTGCTCGACGCTTTCGTCGTCGGCGCTCCCGCGCTCGTCGTGGAGGTGGCGACGCTCATCGCCGACCCCCGTCGTTCACTCCGGCGGCGCGCCGCCGAGCCGCGTCGCAGCTCATCGCTAAGCCCGCCTCGGGAACTGGGAGAAGTCGGGCTTGCGCTTGCCCTTGTACGCCTCGCGGCCCTCGCGCGCCTCGTCGCTGCCGTAGAACAGGAGGTTGGCGTCGTGAGCGAGCTGCTGGATGCCCGACAATCCGTCCTCGGCGGCGTTGAAGCTCGCCTTCAGCAGGCGCAGCGCAAACGGCGAGAGCTCGAGCATCTCCCGGCACCACTGCACGGTCTCCTCTTCCAGCTGCTCGAGCGGCACCACGGTGTTTACGAGCCCCATCTCGAGCGCCTGCCGGGCGTCGTACTGGCGGCAGAGGAACCAGATCTCCTTGGCCTTCTTGACGCCCACCGTGTTGGCGAGCAGGCTCGCGCCGAATCCGCCGTCGAAGGAGCCCACCCGCGGACCGGTCTGGCCGAAGCGGGCGTTATCGGCGGCGATAGTGAGGTCGCACACCAGGTGCAGGACGTGGCCGCCTCCAACCGCATACCCCGCCACCATCGCCACCACCGGCTTGGGCAGGCGCCGGATCTGGACGTGCAGGTCGGTGACGTGGAAGCGGCCAACGCCCGCCCGTCCCGCCTCGTCCTCGGCGAGGTAGCCGGTGTCCCCGCGCACGCGCTGGTCGCCGCCCGAGCAGAACGCCAGCGGCCCCTCGCCGGTGAGGACGATCGCTCCCACCTCGTGATCCTCGCGCGCCTGCTCCAGCGCCTTGGAGATCTCCACCACCGTCAGCGGGCGGAAGGCGTTGCGCACCTCCGGCCGTGCGATCGTGATCTTCGCGATGCCCGCCGGATCGACCGACTTCTCGTAGCGGATGTCCGTGTAGTCGCCTGCCGAAACCCAATCTGTGCTCAACGTGTCTCTCTCTGCTCGTTCGTTGTCGAATGCGTGCCAAAGGCTAGCCTGTGTCCATGCAGGTAGAGGGCTGGCTAGAGCGAGCGGCCGCCATCGCGCCGAATGTCACCGCAGTGCAAGGCCCGGAGGGGGCGCTCACCTACACGCAGCTGCGAGCACGCGCGCGCCGGGGAGCACGCGAGCTGACGGGGCGCGGCGCGCGCCCAGGGCAGCGTGTGGGGATCGCGTTGCCCCCGGGGGTGGCGTTCGCCGAGGCGCTTCATTCGTGCCTGCTCGTGGGTGCCGTCGCTGTGCCGATCGACCTGCGTCTCACCGCCGCCGAGCGCGGGCGGCTCGCCGAGGGCGCCGTCGTCGTGGTCGACGAGCCGCTCGCCTGCGCCACCGACGAGCCGTCGGTCGGCGATGGGGGCGTGGGGGCATCCGTCGAGCACGACCTCGACGCGGTGGCGGTCGTGATCCACACATCCGGCACCACCTCGACGCCCAAGACGGTGGAGCTCACATACGGAAACCTGCTGTGGAGCGCGCTCGGCTCTGCGGTTGCGCTCGGCCTGGACCCGCACGAGCGCTGGCTGTGCGCGCTGCCGCTCTCGCACGTCGGCGGCCTTTCGATCCTCGTTCGCAGCGCGATCTACGCCACCACGGCGGTGGTTCACGAGCGCTTCGACACCGAGCGGGTGCTGCACGCGATCGCCGCCGAAGACGTGACGCTCGTCTCGCTGGTGTCCACCACGCTCGCCCGCCTGCTCGACGCCGGTCTGCGTGAGCCTCCACGCCTGCGCTGCGCGCTGACCGGCGGCGGCCCGGTTCCCCCTGCGCTCGTGCGGCGCGCTCGTGCGGCTGGGGTGCCCGTGCGCGAGACGTATGGGTTGACCGAGTGCTGCTCGCAAGCCGCCACCGCCGCTTTCGGATCCGAGCATCTGGGGGCGGGTGCTCCGCTGTTCTGCACGCGGGTGGAGGTCGCCTCCGATGGCGAGATCCTGCTCTGCGGCCCGACGGTTGCGCCGTCGGCGCTGGCCGAGGACGGGCGCCTCCACACCGGCGACCTCGGGCGTCTCGACGATCACGGCTTCCTGCACGTCAGCGGGCGCAAGGCCGACACGATCGTCACCGGCGGCGAGAACGTGTCTCCAACCGAGGTCGAGGCCGTCCTCGAGGCCCATCCCGCGGTGCTCGAGGCCGCGGTGCTGGGACGCGAGGACGCCGAGTGGGGCGAGGCGGTGAGCGCGATCGTCGTGCTGCGCGCGCCGGTCGAAATCGGGGAGAGGGTGGATGTCGGGGAGGATCAGCTGCGCGAGCATTGCGCCGCTCGGCTTGCCCCGTTCAAGGTGCCGAAGCGCTTCACGCTCGTCTCCGATCCGCTTCCGCGCACGAGATCGGGCAAGCTGTTGCGTCGGGAGCTGCGATGAAGACCACACGGGAGCAGGCGTCCGAGCAGCGCCGTCAGTCGCTCGAACACTGGGAAGAGGCCGCCCCTGGCTGGGTTGCGCGTCAGGACGCCATCCGCAGGCTCTCGGAGCCGGTGTCGCAGTGGATGATCGACGCGATCGAGCCGCAACCCGGTCAGCGTGTGCTCGAGCTGGCCGCCGGCCTGGGGGAGACGGGCTTTCGCGTGGCCGAGCTGGTGGCGCCGATCGGCGGGGTGATCACCAGCGATCAGTCCGAGGCGATGCTCGACGGCGCCCGAGCGCGCGCCAGTCAGCTCGGCTTGAGCAACGTCGAGTTCCAGGCGCTCAACGCCGAATGGATCGACCTGCCGCTCGCCTCGGTCGATGCCGTCGTCTGCCGCTGGGGGTACATGCTGATGGTCGATCCCGCCACTGCGCTGCGTGAGACGCGTCGCGTGCTGCGCCCGGGAGGGCGCGTCGCGCTGGCGGTGTGGGATGCGGTCGAGCGCAACCCGTGGGCGGCTCTGCCGGCGCTCGAGCTGCGCGAGCGCGGCTTGGTCGAGCCGCCTGCGCCCGGCGAGCCCGGGCCGTTCGCGCTGGCCAGCGAGGAGCGCGTGCGCGAGCTGCTCGACGACGCCGGGTTCTCGTCGGTGTGGCTCGACGCGCTCGACCTGTGCCAGCGCGTCGCCAGCTTCGAGGACTTCTGGGACACGACGCTCGACCTCTCTCGCAACTTCCACGACGCCGTGCTCGCGCGCTCGCGCGATGAGGTGGAGCAGATTCGCGCGTCGCTGGCAGAGCGTTTCGCGCCCTTTACGGCAGAGGATGGCTCGCTCGCGATCCCGATGCGCACCCTCGTCGCCGTCGCGGTGGCCTAAACAGTAGGCTGCCCAACCATGCTCTACGACGACGACGCAGACCTCCACAAGCTCGACGGCAAGACCGTCGCCATCATCGGCTACGGCTCCCAAGGCCATGCCCACGCGCTCAACCTGAAGGACTCCGGTGTGAACGTTGTGGTCGGGTTGCGGCCCGACTCCTCCTCGGTGGGAGAGGCGCGCTCGGAAGGCTTGGAGGTGCTGTCTCCCGTCGAGGCAGCCAGTCGCGGCGATCTGGTGATGATGCTCGTGCCCGACGAGCTCCACCGCCAGGTGTGGGAGGAAATCCGCGACGGCATCGCCGAGGGCAACGTGCTGCTGTTCGGGCACGGCTTCTCGATCCACTACCAGGAGGTCGAACCGCCTCCAGGGGTGGATGTGGCGATGGTTGCGCCCAAGGGACCCGGTCATCTCGTGCGCCGTCAGTACACCGAGGGCAGTGGTGTCCCCGGGCTGATCGCGGTCGCCCAGGACGCCACAGGCCAGGCGCGCGCGCTGGCGCTCGCCTACGCAAAGGGCATCGGCTGCACGCGCGGCGGCGTGATCGAAACCACGTTCAAGGACGAGACCGAGACCGACCTGTTCGGCGAGCAGGCCGTCCTGTGCGGCGGCGCCTCCGAGCTGGTGCAAGCCGGCTTCCAGACGCTCGTCGAGGCCGGCTACGACCCCGAGATGGCGTACTTCGAGTGCCTGCACGAGCTCAAGCTGATCGCCGATTTGATGTACGAAAAGGGCCTTGCGGGCATGCGCTACTCGATCTCCAACACCGCCGAGTACGGCGACTACACGCGCGGCAAGCGTGTCATCACCGACGAGACGCGCCAGAAAATGCGCGAGATCCTCAAGGAGATCCAGAGCGGCGACTTCGCGCGCGAGTGGATCGCCGAGAACCGTGCCGGCCAGGAGAGCTTCAAGCGCATGCGCTCCGAGCAGGCGGGCTCGCAGATCGAGCAGGTCGGCGGCGAGCTGCGCTCCCACATGGACTGGATCAAGCCGTCCTTTTGAGCAGCCGCTCCGCGGGTAGGCGGATGAGGCATGGATCGGCAGACACTTGACCGCGTGATGGGGCGCGAGCTCGCCACGGGTGAGTTTCGCCGCCAGCAGAGTCGCTTTCGCGAGTGGGTGGGTGTCGATCCGGCGAGTGGCAGCGAGGGTCCTTTTCCAGTTGAGGCGGGCCGTTACCACCTCTACGTTGCGCTCGCCTGTCCCTGGTCGCACCGCGCGGCGATCGTGCGTGAGCTCGCCGGGTTGCAGGACGCGGTCGGCGTGTCCTACCTCTCGCCCTACCGCGACGAGCGCGGTTGGGCGTTCAGCGGCGAGCGCTTCGACGACGGCCCCGGCGGCGAGTACGTGGATGCGCTCAACGGCTGGGCGTTTCTGAGCAAGGGCTACTTCGCCACCGACCCGTCGTTCGAGGAGCGCGTGACCGTGCCTGTGCTGTGGGACCGAGAGACGCATCGGATCGTCAACAACGAGTCGAGCGACATCGTGCGGATGTTCCATGGTCGGCAGTCGCTCGGTGGGCTCGGAAATCCGCCCGATCTGTATCCGGCTGCGCAGCGGGAGGAGATCGACGCGTTGTGTGAGCGTGTGTACAACACGGTCAACAACGGCGTCTACCGCGCCGGCTTCGCGCGCCGTCAGGACGCCTACGAGCGAGCGTTCGTCGAAGTGTTCGACGCGCTCGACTGGCTGGAGGAACTCTTGAGCCGCCAGCGCTATCTCGCCGGCGAGCAGGTGACGGAGGTCGACTGGCGTCTGTTTCCAACCCTCGTGCGCTTCGACGAGGTCTACCACGTGCACTTCCGCCTGAACAGGCGGCGGATTGTCGAGTACCCCAATCTATGGGGTTACACCCGCGAGCTCCACCAGTGGCCGGGCGTCGCGCGCACGGTGGCGATGGAGCAGATCAAGCGCCATTACTACACCACTCACGACGAGCTCAACCCGAAGCGGATCGTCCCGCTCGGTCCTGCACCCGACTGGAGCGAGCCGCACAACCGCGTATAGCCGCGCTTCGCTACACTCGCTGCGCCGTCGCGACTGGCGCACTGACGAGGTGGAGACACACCACCGGGGAGCGACGCACATGCACCGCCGCGCGCCTGGGCACCTCCACAACCGCAACCCGGCGAGGCCCCGATGCCCAGCACTGAAGCGCAACACACCCAACTCGTAATCCCCAACCAGATCAAGCCGTCGGACGGACGGTTCGGGTGCGGGCCGTCGAAGGTCAGAACGGACGCGTTGCAGCGCCTCGCCTCCGAGGGCGCCGCGCTGATGGGCACCTCGCACCGCCAGAAACCGGTGCGCTCGCTCGTCGGCGAGATCAGGTCGGGCCTGGCTGAGCTGTTCTCTCTGCCCGACGGCTATGAGGTGGTGCTCGGCAACGGCGGGGCAACCGCCTTCTGGGAGGCGGCGTCGTTCGGTTTGGTCGAGCGCCGGGCGCTGCATCTCTCCTACGGGGAGTTCTCGCAGAAGTTCGCCACGGTCACCAGCGAGGCGCCGTTCCTCGGCGATCCCGCGATCGTCAAGGCCGATCCGGGCGACGCCCCTGGGCCTGAGGCCATCGAGGCGGGCATCGCCGCCGCGGGCGGGGCAATCGGCGATGGAGCGTCCTTCGACGGCGAGCAGGACGGCATAGACGCGATCGCCTGGGCGCACAACGAGACCTCCACGGGCGTGATGGTGCCGGTCGCCCGCCCGGCGAGCTCCGGCCAGGCGCTCGTGCTCATCGACGCCACCTCCGGCGCCGGCGGCCTGCCGCTCGACGCATCTCAGGTCGACGCCTACTACTTCGCCCCGCAGAAGGGCTTTGCCGGCGACGGCGGGCTGTGGGTCGCGCTGCTGAGCCCGGCGGCTGTGGAGCGGGTGCAGCGGCTGCACTCCTCCGGGCGCTGGACACCCGCCTTCCTGTCGCTTGCCACGGCGCTCGAGAACTCGCGCAAGGACCAGACGTACAACACGCCGGCGCTCGCCACGCTCTTCCTGCTCGCCGACCAGATCCGCTGGATGCTCGAGCAGGGAGGGTTGGAGTGGTGCGTGTCGCGCACGCGCTCCTCGGCTGAGCACCTGTACGGCTGGGCGCAGGGCAGACCCGACGCGACGCCGTTCGTGTCCGACCCCGCCAAGCGCTCGCTGGTGGTGGGCACGATCGACTTCGACGACAGCGTCGACGCTGCCCGCCTGGCTGCCCTGTTGCGCGCCAACGGGATCGTCGACGTCGAGCCGTATCGCAAGCTCGGGCGCAACCAGCTGCGGATCGGCATGTTCCCGGCGGTCGAGCCTGCTGACGTGCGGGCGCTCACCGCGTGCATCGACTGGACTATCGAGAGGATCGCCAAATGAAGGTGCTCGTCAAGGAGAAGGTGGGCGACTCCGGGGTGGAGCTGCTGCGCGAGCACTTCGACGTCGATCTCGGCGTCGACTGGTCGGATGAGCAGCTGGCGGAGCGCATCGGCGACTACGAGGGCATCCTGATCCGCTCGGGCACCAAGATGACCGCCGAGCTGATCGAGCGCGCGAGCAACCTGCGCGTGATCGGGCGGGCGGGCGTGGGCGTGGACAACGTCGACGTCGACGCCGCCACGCGCCGTGGGATCGTCGTTGCGAACGCACCCCAGTCGAACGTGGTGACCGCCGCCGAGCACACGATGGCGATGCTGCTCGCGCTCGCACGCAACATCCCCCAAGCGCACAACTCGCTCGTCAGCGGCAAGTGGGAGCGCTCGAAGTTCTCGGGTGTCGAGGTGTATGAGAAGACGCTCGGAATCGTGGGCTTCGGGCGCATCGGCCAGCTCGTCGCGCAGCGCGCGCGCGGGTTCGCAATGCGTGTGGTGGCGTTCGACCCGTTCGTCTCCGCCGAGCGCTACCGCGAGCTCGGTGTCGAGAAGGCGGCGAACAGCGAGGAGGTGTACGCGCAAGCGGACTGCATCACCATCCACCTGCCCAAGACGCCCGAGACGCAGAACTGGATCGATGCAGAGGCGTTCTCGAAGATGCGCGACGGCGTGCGGGTGCTCAACGTGGCGCGCGGCGGGCTGATCGACGAAGCGGCGCTGAAGGATGCGCTGGACTCCGGCAAGGTGGGTGGCGCCGCGATCGACGTGTTCCCGAGCGAGCCCGTCACCGAGCACCCGCTGTTCGGCTATCCCAACGTCGTCGTCACCCCGCACCTCGGCGCCTCCACAGCCGAGGCCACCGACCGCGCCGGCTACCAGAGCGCAGAGCAGATCGTCGCCGCGCTCACCGGGGGAGTGGTGTCCACCGCGGTCAACATCCCGTCGGTGGGCGCCGAGGACATGGAGGTGCTCGGGCCGTTCGTCCCGCTCGCCCGCCAGCTCGGACACCTGGCGATGGCGCTTGCCGCCGGCAGCTCGGTCGAGCGGATCGAGTCCTCGTTCATGGGGCGGATCGCCGACTTAGACACGCGCATGCTCTCGCTCGCGGTGGTGTGCGGCGCGCTGGAAGGGCGCACCGAGGAGCAGGTCAACCTCGTCAACGCCCCGACGATGGCGTCCGAGCGCGGGATCGTCGTGGAGGAGCGCGTGGTGTCCGAGGCGCAGGACTTCCACGAGCTGATCCGCGTAACCGTGATCGCCGGTGGCGAGCAGGTGACCGTCGCCGGGACGGGCATCGGCCCCAACCGCGTGCCGCATCTGGTGGAGGTGCACGGCCAGCGGGTGACCGTCGAGCTGGAGCCGTTCGTCACCGTCTTCCGCTACGCCGATCTGCCCGGCATGATCGGACGCGTCGGCACGGCGTTCGGGCGCCACGGGCTGAACATCTCCTCCGCGGCGGTGGGCCGCGCGCCGGACGGCGCGCCGGCTGGCGAGCAGCGCCACGCGGTGATGGTGGTGACAACCGACGCCCCGGTGCCGAACGAGGTGGTGGGTGAGATTGTCGCCTCCGAGGGCTTCGTCGAGGGCCGCTCGGCGGTGCTAAGCTGACCCGCAGCATGTCGTTCGCTCTTTCGCTTCGACTTCTCCTGCTCCCCCTCCGGGGGGAATAGCGCGTGGCGGCCGCGTAGCCGCATACCCAGGAGAAGCAGGCAAGCGAGCAGAAAGGAAGCAACGGCATGAGCGAACACCGCGCAGCACCATCTCAACCGACGGATGAGCGCGAACGGGTACGTATCTTCGACACGACGCTGCGCGACGGCGAGCAGTCGCCGGGCATCTCGCTGAACCAGCAGGAGAAGCTCGAGATCGCCCACCAGCTGGCGCGCCTGGGCGTCGATGTGATCGAGGCGGGCTTTCCGATCACCTCGCCTGGGGATTTCGAGTCGGTGCAGGCGATCGCCCGCGAGGTGGAAGGGCCGGTGATCTGCGGTTTGGCTCGCACCGCCAAGCAGGACATCGACGCGGCGTGGGAGGCGGTCAAGGACTCCCAGCGCCCGCGCATCCACACGTTCATCGCCACCAGCGACATCCACATCCAGCGCAAGCTGCAGACCACCCGCGAGGACGTCAAGGGACAGGTGCGCGCGGCGGTCGCCCACGCGCGCTCCTACACCGACGACGTCGAGTTCTCGCCCGAGGACGGCTCGCGCTCTGATGTGGAGTACATGGCGGAAGTGATCGACATCGCCCTGCAGGAGGGAGCGAGCACGATCAACATTCCCGACACGGTCGGCTACACGATGCCCGGCGAGTACGCGGCGATGTTCGAGCGGCTGTACGAGCTGGTGCCGCGCCTGCGCGACGTGGTGGTGTCGGTGCACTGCCACAACGACCTGGGTTTGGCGGTCGCCAACTCGCTGGCGGGTGTGCAGGCAGGCTGCCGCCAGGTGGAGTGCGCCGTGAACGGGATCGGGGAGCGCGCGGGCAACGCCTCGCTGGAGGAGATCGTGATGCTGCTGCACACGCGTGCGCCCGCACTGGGCCTGTGGACCGGCATAGACACGACGGAGATCGCAAGAACGAGCCGTCTGGTGTCGCGCCTGACCGGTTACGTCGTGCAACCGAACAAGGCGATCGTCGGGCGCAACGCGTTCGCGCACGAGGCGGGCATCCACCAGGACGGGGTGCTCAAGGAGCGCGCGACGTACGAGATCATGGACGCCACCACCGTCGGGTTGAAGAGCAATGCGATCGTGCTCGGTAAGCACTCCGGACGCCACGCGCTGCGCCAGGCGTTGGAGGAGATGGGGTTCAAGGTGGACGGCCAGGCGCTCAACACGGCGTTCAAGCGCTTCAAGGAGATCGCCGACCGCAAGAAGCAGGTGACGGCGATGGATCTGGAGGCGTTGGTCACAGACGAGCTGCGCGAGGAGCTGTCGGGGTTTGTGCTGGAGTCCTTCGAGGTGCACGCATCCTCCGGTGAGGCGCCCCATGCACGCGTGCGGGTCCTCGTGGAGGAGGGCCGCTCGGTCGAGGCGCAGTCCTCGGGAGACGGGCCGAACGACGCCATCTTCAACGCGATCAACGCCGCAACCGGCGTGAACGCCGCGCTGCGCGAGTTCCGCGTGGACGCCGTCACCGAAGGTCAGGACGCTCTCGGCGAGGTGTCGGTTGTCGTCGAGGTCGATGGGCAGACGGGGGCAGGACAGGGCGTGTCCACCGACACGATCGAGGCTGCTGCGCGCGCGTATGTGCGTGCGGTGTCGGTGGCGCTTGCCCGCGCGCGCGAAGGCGAGCGCGGCGTGGGGCTGCCTGAGCCGGCCTGAAACGATCGTCTGCTATAACATACGACCGTATGACGGTTGGCGTGGAAGAGCAGGTGGTCGGCGCGAACGCGGGCGGCGCGGAGCCGTT
This sequence comes from Solirubrobacteraceae bacterium, assembly GCA_051955355.1. Classification (GTDB taxonomy): domain Bacteria; phylum Actinomycetota; class Thermoleophilia; order Solirubrobacterales; family Solirubrobacteraceae; genus Palsa-744. Next base: position 13,232 of record JBQCGU010000002.1, read on the forward strand.
CGACACGGTTGCGCTCGGTGCGCGCGTGCGCGCCCTGCGTGAGGCGTCTCGGCTGTCGTTGCGCGACCTGGCTGCCCGCAGCGGCGTCAGCGCGCCCATGCTCTCGCAGGTGGAGCGGGGAGAGACGAGCCCGACTCTCGCTCTCGCGGGGCGCATCGCAGCGGGGTTGGACCTGCGCCTCTCGCAGCTGCTGCGCCTGGACGAGGATGGTGCGGTTGTCGTCACTCGCGCGGTCGATCGACGGATGGGCGGCAGTCGCAAGCGCGGGCACAGCTTCGAGGTGATGACCGCGGCTCAGCCCGGGCAGCGAGCCGAGCTTTCCCGCCACACGCTTGCCCCCGGCGGCGCCACGGGCGCCACCGACGATCCGCCCATGCACGAGCCGGGCAGCCGCGAGGTCGCGCTCGTCGAGCGTGGCGGCGTCGTCCTGGTGTGCGACGGCAGGTCATACGAGCTTGAAGAAGGGGACTGCGTCACGTTCGACGCCGACCTTCCCCACCATTTCGAGAACCCCACCGACGCGGAGGCGGTATTCCTGGCGGTTGTCTCCGCCGGGCTGCGACGCAGTTAGGAGAGCCATGCCGAAGACGATGTTCGACAAGATCTGGGAAGCCCACGAGGTGGGGGCGGGCAACGACCTGCTCTACATCGATCTGCACCTGGTGCACGAGGTGACGAGCCCGCAGGCGTTCGACGGGCTGCGCGTGGCGGGGCGCAAGGTGCGCCGTCCCGACCGGACGCTCGCCACCGCCGATCACAACACGCCCACCGACGGGACGCCGGTGGCGGCGCGCATCAAGGACGCGCTCTCGCGTGTGCAGGTGGAAACGCTCGAGCGCAACTGTCAAGAGTTCGGCGTGCCCGTCTACTCGCTCGGCTCCGATCGTCAGGGCATCGTGCACGTGATCGGCCCCGAGCTTGGGGTCACCCAGCCGGGAATGACGATCGTGTGCGGGGACTCGCACACCGCCACCCACGGCGCCTTCGGGGCGCTGGCGTTCGGGATCGGCACGAGCGAGGTCGAGCACGTGCTCGCCACCCAGTGCCTGGCGCAGCGCAAGCCGAAGTCGATGCGCATCCGCTACGAGGGCGAACTGGGCTTCGGGGTCACCGCCAAGGACCTGATCCTCGGCACGATCGGCCAGATCGGCGTCGGCGGCGCCACCGGGCACGTCGTCGAGTACGTCGGCCCGGCGATCGAGGCGCTGTCGATGGAGGGCAGGATGACCGTTTGCAACATGACCATTGAGGCGGGCGGACGCGCCGGTATGATCGCTCCCGACGACACGACGTTCGCGTGGTTCTCCCAACCCGGCGAGCGTTGGCCGGATGGGCGTCCGGGCGCTCCAAAGGGGGCGGAGCTCGAGCGGGCGATCGAGCGCTGGCGCACGTTGCGCAGCGACGCGGGCGCCTCCTACGACAGCGAGGTGGTTGTCAACGCGGCGGCGCTCTCACCCCAGGTGACGTGGGGAACGACACCGGGCATGGTGGCGCCGGTCAGCGCCAGAGTGCCCGCGCCGGAGGAGTTCGACTCGCCCGCCGATCGCGATGCGTGCGAGCGGGCGCTGCGCTATATGGACCTGCAGCCCGGCACCCCGATCGAGGAGATCGCGATCGACCGGGTGTTCATCGGCTCGTGCACGAACTCGCGCATCGGCGACCTGCGCGCCGCCGCCGAGGTTGTGGCGGGCCGCAAGGTGGCGGGCAGCGTGCACGCGATGGTGGTTCCCGGCTCTCAGCAGGTCAAGGCGCAAGCCGAGGCGGAGGGCCTGGATCGCATCTTCGAGGACGCGGGCTTCGAATGGCGGGTGGCGGGCTGCTCGATGTGCCTGGGCATGAACCCCGACACGCTGTCCCCGGGCGAGCGCTGCGCGTCGACATCGAACCGCAACTTCGAGGGGCGTCAGGGGCGCGGCGGGCGCACTCATCTCGTCTCGCCTCAGATGGCTGCCGCGGCTGCCATCGCGGGGCGCTTCACAGACATCAGGAACTGGAGCTAACCGATGGAGCCGATCAAGACGATCTCGGGCAAGGTGTCGCACCTGGATCGCGCCGACGTGGACACCGATCAGATCATGCCCAAGCAGTTCCTCAAGCGGGTGGAGCGCACGGGCTTCGGCGAGTTCGTGTTCTACGACTGGGCCAAGGAGCCCGGCTGGGATCTTCCGGCGAACCCGATCCTCGTAACCGGGCGCAACTTCGGCTGCGGATCGTCGCGCGAGCACGCGCCGTGGGGCTTGCAGGACTTCGGCTTTCAGGCGCTTGTAGCGCCGAGCTTCGCCGACATCTTCTACTCCAACTGCACGAAGATCGGCCTGCTTCCGGTTGCTCTCTCCGAAGAGGATTGCCACGCGCTCGCGCAGGCGGGGGAGGGAGAGATCGATTTGGAGGCGTGCGAGGTTCGTTTCGGGGGGCGCTCTGTGAAGTTCGAGATCGACGGCGAGGTGCGTCGGCGTCTGCTCGCGGGCTTGGACGACATCGGCGTGACGCTCACACACGAGGACGACATCGTCGTGTACGAAAAAGAGCGCGAGCGCTCCGGGCCGGTCACGGCGGCGCTGTGATGACACACAAGATCGTCACGCTTCCCGGCGATGGGATCGGCCCGGAGATCATGGCGCCGGCGCTCGAGCTGCTCGATGCTGTGGGCGACTTCGAATATGAGGAGCACGCCTTTGGCGGCGCCTCGATCGACCTGCATGGCACGGCGCTCACCGACGAGACGCTCGCCGCCTGCAAAGCCGCTGACGCCGTTCTGCTGGCGGCGGTCGGGGGACCCAAGTGGGACTCCACCGATCCAAACGCCCCGCGACCTGAGCAGGGACTGCTCGGGTTGCGCAAGGGCCTTGGGCTGTACGCCAACCTGCGTCCGGTCAAGCCGCTTGCGGCGCTGTACGACGCCTCGCCGCTGCGGCGGGAGCGCATCGAGAAAACCGACCTGCTCGTCATGCGCGAGCTGACGGGCGGGATCTACTTCGGCGAGAAGGTGCGCAACGACGGTTATGCATCCGATCTGTGCGCCTACACGCGCGAGGAGATCGAGCGGATCGCACGCGTTGCGTTCAATGCAGCTCGTGCGAAGGTGTCGAGCGTCGACAAGGCCAACGTGCTCGAGTCATCGCGTCTTTGGCGCGAGGTGGTGATGGATGTCCACTCTCGCGAGTTCCCACACGTTCAGCTCGAGCACGTGCTGGTGGACAACGCCGCCATGCAGCTCGTGTCCTCGCCGCGCCACTTCGACGTGATCCTCACGGAGAACATGTTCGGAGACATCCTCTCCGACGAGGCTGCCATGCTCACCGGATCGATCGGGATGCTGCCGTCCGCCTCGCTGAGCGGGGACGGTCCCGGCCTGTTCGAGCCCGTCCACGGCTCGGCGCCGGACATCGCCGGGCAGGGGATCGCCAATCCGCTGGCGATGTTCCTCTCGGCGGCGCTCATGCTGCGCCACGGTCTCGGCTTGGAGGAGGAGGCGGCGGCTGTAGAATCGGCTGTCGAACGTGCGCTCGACGAAGGGCTGCGCACCCCCGATCTCGGCGGGGAGGCGGGCACCGCGGAGGCGACGCGCGCGGTGCTCACGCACCTATAACGGGGAGAGACACACAGTGGAGCCAACCAACCTCATATGGATGAACGGAGAGTTCCTTCCCTGGGAGCAGGCGAACGTCCACGTGCTGACGCACGGATTGCACTACGGCACAGGCGTGTTCGAGGGTGTGCGCTGCTACGACACCGAGCGGGGGCCGGCGGTGTTCCGCAACGCCGAGCACATCGAACGGCTGTTGCGCTCGGCGGAGCTCTACTACATGCCGGTCCCGTTCTCCTCGCAGGAGCTCCAGGTCGCCACGCGTGAGCTCGTCGCGCGCAACGAGCTCAGCTCCTGCTACATCCGCCCGATCGTCTACCGCGGCTATGGCTCGATGGGCCTCAACCCGATGGAGGCGCCCGTCCACGTGAGCATCGCCTGCTGGGAGTGGGCCACCTACTTGGGCGAGGACGGCATGCTCAACGGCGTGCGCGCCAAGGTGTCCTCCTGGCGGCGCATCTCGCCGGACTCGCTGATCCCGCACGCGAAGGCGTCCGGCCAGTACCTGAACAACGTGCTCGCCAAGGTGGAGTCGATGAAGGCGGGCTACCAGGAGGCGATCCTGCTCGACGACCACGGGCACGGGTGCGAGGGGACGGGCGAGAACATCTACATCGTCGCGCGCGGGGAGATCGTCACACCCGGTCACCACAACTCGATCCTCGACGGCATCACGCGCCGTTCGGTGATCCAGATCGCCGAAGATCTCGGCTATCCGGTCGTCGAGCGCAACATCGCGCGCGCCGAGCTGTATCTGGCGGACGAGGTGTTCATGACGGGCACCGCCGCCGAGCTCGTCCCAGTCGTGGAGATCGACGACCACCAGATCGCCTCGGGCCGCCCCGGGGAGATCACGCGCAAGCTGCAGTCGACGTTCGACGACGCGATCCACGGCCGCGACGCTCGTTATCGCGAGTGGCTGGATTTGGTGGCGCCCGCCTCCGAGGGCTCAAAGCCGGGCGCATCGCCCAACGGTGTCGCGCCGCCGCAAGAGGGCGCACGCGCCACAATGGGCTGATGTCCCGGATCGAGCTCTACGACGCCACCCTGCGCGACGGCATGGGAGGCGGCGGCATGTCGCTCACCGCGCACGAGAAGCTGCGTGTGGTGCACGCGCTCGACGAGCTCGGCATCCACCTGATCGAGGCGGGCTTTCCGGCGTCGAACCCCAAGGAGCGCGAGCTGTTCCACCTGCTCTCCGAGCAGACGCTTCAAAACGCCGAGATCGCCGCATTTGGCATGACCCGCAGGCGCGGCGTATCTCCGGAGCACGATGAGGGTCTACAGGTGCTCGCGGAGTGCTTCGCTCCGGTGTGCACGCTCGTCGGCAAGAGCTCGGTCATGCAGGTTGAGAAGGTGGTGCGGGTCGACCCAATGGAGAACCTGTCGATGATCGAGGAGTCGATTGCCTTCCTGGTGCGTCACGGCAAGCGGGTGCTGTTCGACGCAGAGCACTTCTTCGACGGCTTCGCGATCGACTCGCACTATGCGCTCGAGACCGTCCGGGTCGCCGCCGAGGCGGGTGCGGAGCGGGTGGTGCTGTGCGACACCAACGGCGGGTCGCTGCCCACCGAAGTGCAGACGGTGGTGGAACGCGTCCGCGCCACCCACCCGAACGTCGCTCTCGGTATCCACACCCACGACGACACCGGCTGCGGGGTTGCCAACGCACTGGTGGCTGTCGTCGCCGGAGTCACCCAAGCCCAAGGCACGGTCAACGGCATCGGAGAGCGCACCGGCAACGCCAACCTGATCACGATCGCCGCCGACTTGCAGTTGAAGATGGGCCTCGAGGTGCTCGCCCCCGAGCAGCTCGCAAGGCTGACCGAGACCGCCCATCTGGTCGACGAGCTGCTCAACCGCTCTCCGAACCCAACCCAGCCCTATGTGGGCAAGCACGCCTTCGCCCACAAGGCGGGCTTGCATGCCGCCGGCATACGTGCCGACTCCTCCACGTTTGAGCACGTCGCTCCAGAGTCGGTGGGAAACCGCCGGGACGTGATCGTCTCGGAGCTGTCGGGGCGAGCGTCGGTGATCGAGAAGGCAGCCAAGGCGGGCATCGATCTCGACGAGAGCGCCGCCGCCCGCACGGTCGAGCACGTCAAGGAGCTCGAGCATCGCGGCTTTCAGTTCGAGGCAGCCGACGGGTCGTTCGAGCTGCTCATGCGACGCGAGGCCGGCGACTACGAGCCGCTCTTCCGTCTGGAGTCGTGGCGGGTGATCGTGGAGAAGCGTGCAGACGGGCACGTCGAGACCGAGGCGACGATCAAGATCTGGGCGCCGCCGGGGCCGCACGAGCAGCGCTATGTCTCCACCTCTGAGGGCAACGGGCCGGTGAACGCGCTCGACAACGCGCTGCGAGCGGCCATCGGCGAGACGCACCCGCACCTGCGCGACATCGACCTTGTGAACTTCAAGGTGCGCATCCTCGACGAGGCGAAGGGCACCGGTGCGGTGACGCGGGTGTTGATCGATGCGTCGGACGGACAGCGCATGTGGGGATCGATCGGTGTGTCGGAGAACCTGATCGCCGCGTCGTGGGATGCGCTCGTGGACTCGCTCGAGTACGGGATCCAGCCGGCCGCCGACACATCCCGGCGGCTTCGGTCGGTCGAGGGAGCGACGGTTTCGCCGGTCGAGCAGGCGGAGGAGGCGGCATCGACGACGAGGTGATCCCGCTCGCTCGCCCGGTGCTGGGCGATGAGGAGGAGCGGGCGGTGATCGAGGTGCTGCGCTCCGGTCAGCTGTCGCTCGGCCCGCGCGTGGCGGAGTTCGAGCGGGGGTTCGCGGCGCGGCTGCAGTCGCACGACGGGCCGAGGAGGCTGCACGCCAGCGCAGTGTCGAGCGGGACCGCCGGCCTGCACCTGGCGCTGCGTGCTGCCGGCGTGAAAGACGGTGACGAGGTGATCACGACCCCGTTCTCGTTTGTCGCCTCGGCGAACGCCGTGCTGTACGAGCGTGCTCGCCCGGTGTTCGCGGACATCGATCCGGTGACGCTCAACCTCGACCCGACGGCAGCTGAGGCGGCTGTCACGAGCCGGACGAAGGCCATCCTGCCTGTGCACATCTTCGGATATCCGGCTGACATGGAGGCGTTCGAGCGGATCGCCGAGAAACACGGTTTGGCGCTGGTCGAGGATGCTTGTGAGGCGCTGGGTGGGGTGCACGCGGACGGGACGCCGGTGGGCGGGCGAGGCAATCCGGCGGTGTTCGGCTTCTATGCGAACAAGCAGCTCACCACCGGGGAGGGCGGGATGGTGGTGACCGCCAAGGAGGAGATGAAGGCGAGGATCGACTCCGAGCGCAACCAGGGGCGGGCTCCGGACATGGGATGGCTGGATCACGACCGCCTTGGATTCAACTACCGGCTCTCGGATGTGGCTTGTGCGATCGGCATCGCGCAGCTCGAGCGGATCGAGGGAATGCTCGCCGAGCGGACCCGGGCGGCACAGCTGTATCGGCAGGCGTTGAGCGGGATCGACGGCCTGCAGCTGCCCTGCGAGGACAGGGGCCGCGAGCGGCGGGGGTGGTTCGTGTTCGTGGTGCAGGTGCCGCCGGGCACAGATCGCGACGAGACGGTCAGGCGACTCGCCGAGCAGGGTGTCCAGAGCAAGCCCTACCTGCCCGCGATTCACCTCATGAGCTTCTACAGAGAGCGCTTCGGCCCACGCGAGCGAGAGTTTGCGGTGACCGAGGAGGTGGCGCGCCGCTCGCTGGCGCTCCCGTTCTTCCCCGGTATCGACGAAGCTCAGATCGAACGCGTGAGCCGCTCGCTGCAGGCGGCGCTGGCCGGCCAGGGCGCCCATCGGGGCACGCGCTAGCGCGACGAGCGCGTGCAGCGCCGCCGGTGCGCCTGTTCGGGCGCCAGGGCCGCTCGTCCGGGCTGCGCTGGGCTGAAGGTTGGCGCGCCGATCGTCTGCCCATCCAATGGCGGCTGTTGAGGTAGACGCGTGTAAGCTGGTGCGAAGCCGCTGCGTTCTGGATGGCCTGGGGGAGGCTGGTGCGCAGCGGAGGAGGATGAACAGGGAGGTCGTGCACCATGAGCACCGTTGAGGTATGCCTCTTCGACGTCTCCAGCGAGGCGCTCGTTCCGGTTGAGCAGGGGAGCGTCATCTGGGTTCGGACCGAGGTGTCCGAGGAGCCGTTCGAGGCGCTGAGGGTGTCCGCCGCTCGGTCTCGGGTCGCTCTCGGGCTTCTGGAGCGGATGCTCGAGTACGAGGGGCGCTCGGGACGGTTTGTGATCGAGCCGCTCAGTGGAGACTGCACGCTGCTCAAGGCTTTCGGCGAGCTCGAACCACGCGAGCAGCGCCGGCTGTACAACGATCCGGGTGGCAGGCGCTTCTCGGCGCAGGTCAAACGCGGACAGCGCCGCATCCAGTTGCGGCTCGCGACGGACGATCCGCTCGAAAAGGGCTCAGCGGGCGGTCCGAGCGAGGACTCTTGCGCGGACCCCGCAACAACGGTAGGCGAGGTCGTGGACGAGTACGGTCAGTCGGCGCTCGTCATGTATCTGCTGAGCGAGCACTACTCTCATCCGCTTGGCGAGCTCCGGTCGGGTTTGCGCGAGGCTTTCGCGCGCATAGAGCGCGTGCGTGAGGTTGCCGTCGAGCTTGCTGCGAACAGCCCCGGTCCCGAGGACATGGACGATCGCATGCGGGCGTTTCGGGTTGCGCTTGCTCGCGATCTCGACACCCCCATGGCGCTGCGGATTCTGTTCGAATTGCTGCGTGCAGCCGAGCAGCGAGCTGACAGGATCGGCGACAGTCACCTGCACGAGATGCTTGCGCTGCTCTCGCTCGACGACGTGCTCGAAGACCTGCCGAGCCTGTAGCTGGCGACGCACACCTCAAATCGCGCGCCGCCAGCCGCCAGCCGGGACTAGTACTTGGCGCAGTCCTTGATGCCCTCCACGTTCGCCTGCAGCGCCCGTTCGTGCTGGGCGTTGGACAGTGGGAGCGTCGGATAGGCGGACGGTGCTGTCTGCACGTCCGCCGCGATCTTGCGGAACTCGGGGCCTGTCAGGTGAAATGCGTCCACGATCAGCCGCCATTCGTCGGCCATCGCCGGGGGCGGAGTGAGCGCGCCGAGTTCGTCAGCCGCCTGTTCCTCGAGCTTGGCTAACCTGTTCACCACGCGCGGGAGCTCTTCCGGCTTGACGTGTTCCCAGTTCACCTCCGGGATCACGCGCCTGCAGATCGCGTCTGCCTTGGCGGTCAATTCGGCGCGCGAGAGCGGCTTGCTCTTCGAGGCCCCGCCGCACCCCGATGCGAGAAGGATGGCGGCGATCGTGAGCGAGACGATCACCGGTCGTGACTTGCTCTTTGTCATGACTGCTTCCGATCAGTACTTGCCGCAGTCGGCGAAGCCATCCCGCAAGGCGGTGATGGATCGAACGTGCTGGCCGCCGTACTGTTCCTTCTCACCGGCGATCAGCGCCTTCGAGGGTTTGGCTATCGACGACGTCTTGGCGGCAACGCCAATCTCTTGAAAGCCGACGCTTGCGCGACGGTAGCCGTCGACGATCACCTTCCAGTCAGCCGCCATCGAAGGCGGCGGGCTGAGCTTCGCCAGTTCCGACGAAGCCTTCTCGTACGCCACCGATAGAGGCGGTGCGACCGACGTCAGGTTTCGCGGAGTGATTTTGCTCGATTTCAAGGCTTCGTTCGCGTGCCGGCAGATCGGGTCTGCCTTGGCGATAAGTTCCGAGCGGCTCAGTTCTTTTGAGCCCCCGCAGCCTGCAACCGCCACGGCAGCGATCAGCGCGGGCATCACGAGGCTTCTGCGAGTCATGCGATTCCTCCCCAGGTTGGTTGTCAGGCAGACGGACTCGTTCGAGACACTCGATGACTTTACACCATGCGTTTGGGCGGCGCACGGGTTCGGCGTGCCCATGTTTCTCACACCCTGCTGGGTGTTCGCGCGGGCACGCGGGGCGTGGCGGTCACGAGTGCGTGGCGGTGTGGCACGAACGCGATCGCGTTTCTCACCGGGCGTTCGGAGCGGGTGTGAACCGGCTGGAGATCCACCTCGCGCAGCATCGTCGCGATCACGCGCTTCATCAGCACTTGGGCATAGCTCGCGGCGATGCAGCGGCGTACGCCGCCTCCGAACGGGATCCACGTGTACGTGCCTGCCGGTTTGTCAAGAAAGCGCTCGGGGATGAACTCGCGCGGCTGTGGATATATGTCCTCGCGGCGGTGCACGAGGTGAACGCACGGCGCCACCGTCGCGCCTGCCGGGATCGTGTAGCCGCCCAACTGCATCGGCTCGAGGATGCGGCGCACGACGATCGGGGCACCAGGGCACAGGCGCATCGTCTCCTTCACCACCGCATCCAGATAGGCGTCGTCCTCGTCTGCAAGCGCCTCCTCCCGCAGGCGTGCGAGCTTGTCCGGGTGGCGCAGTATGCGCTCGAACACCCACGACAACAGGGTGGAGGTGGGACCGTCGGTCAACAGCGTCACAAGTTCGTCGCGCAGATCCTGCTCGGTCATCGGTGCGCCATCCTCGTAACGCGCTTCGGCGAGCATCGAGGCGATGTCGTCGGCGCGCTCGGAGCCAGGCTCAGGCGGATGCTCGCGGCGGTGGCGCACCTCCGCCAGCACGGCGTCCTCGACCGGACCCATCATCTCCCTGTAATCGTTGTTGCCCGCCAGCCAGCGTGGGCCGGCTGCCGCGAGCAGCGTGAGCCGGCGCGGGTCGTTCATCCAGTCGGTCAAGCGGCGCAGAACCTCGCGCAGATGGTGCAAGCCGGGCGTGTCCACCGGGCCGAACGTCACCCGCATGATCACCTCGAGTGTGATTTCGCGCATCCGCGGCCACAGCTCGAACGGCGTTGACGCCGGCCAACGCGCGACCTCCTGGCGGGTCACCTCGTCCATCATCTGGCTGTAGCCCTTCATCCGCTGGCCGTGGAACGGTGGCAGCATCAGCTTGCGCCGGCGGATGTGTTCGGGTTCCTCCAGAAGCATCACCGAGCGCGGTCCCAGCAAAGGCCCCAGCACCGAGTTCGCAAGGCCCACGCCGAGCGTCGCGTGGTCGGCGGTGAACACGCGCTTCACGTCCTCCGGATCGCTCAATATCACCCAGGTGCCGGTGTGGCGCACGCGCAGTGTGAAAGTGTCGCCGTAGCGCTCCCTGCAACGCTCCAGAAACCCAAGTGGGCGTCGCGCCCAGGCGATTGCCTGCAGCGCGCCCGGCATGCGCGGGCCGGGCGGCAGACCTTCACGGCCGGTGGAGGAGATGAAGGTGAGAGCGGTGCTCACCTGCACCACCTGCCGGAACACGCCAGGCTGGCGAGGCGACTGCCGCGAGGAGCCGCATGTCGGAGATTGTGGCTGATCTCGAGATCTGGTATGGTCGCCTTCGACCAACCACAGGGCACCAGTACCTTAATCGGTGAAAGGACCGGACTTAAAATCCGGTGATCCGGGTTCGAGCCCCGGCTGGTGCATGAGGGCAGGCGAATCGCCATCTCATGCCTCCTCGGCCATCAGTTCGTCCTCCAGACGGCACGTCGTCTCGATCAGCAGCTCGAACAGGCGGGCAGTGAAGTCCTCCGGCAGGTTCACCTCGGCGCCGCGCTGCAGGTAACGGGCGCGCACCGCCTCCACCCGGTGGGGCTGCATCATCGGGATGTCGTGCTCGCTCTTGTAGCGCGCAACTTCGCGGCAGATGTCCAACCGCTCGCCGAGCAGCCGTGCGATCCGGTCGTCGATAGCGTCCAGTCGCTTGCGAAAGGGGGCGAGGCCGTTGTCACTCATGTCTGTTCGTCTCTCGTTTCCTCGTTGAGCAGCAGCTTCATCCGCAGGCCGATCTCCTGAAAGCCGTTGGCTCGGTAGAACGCCTCGGTCGACCCCAGATGGGCGAAGCGCTCGCTCGGCAAGCCGACCTCGATGCGCGCGATCCCGCTGTCGCGCGCAAACCCTTCGAGAGCCTCCAGCAGCTCCTTGCCCACCTGGCGGCTGCGCCAATTCGGGTGGACCCAGAGCTCCTGAATCAGCCCATAGCGACCCGGTATGCGCACCGCCGTCTGCCAGCTGACACCGAGGAAGCCGACGATCTCCCCCTGCTCTCCCTCCGCCACGATCAGCTCTCCGAGGCTCCGGTCGGCTATCACCGCGCAGATCGCGTCGCGCAGCTCGACAGGGTGGGGCGGCTTGCCGCCCAGCTCCAGCAGCAGCTCTTCCACGGCGATGCCCATTTGATCGACATCTCTCGTGGTGGCGCGACGCACCGTCCACGTGCCGACGCTCGGCTCGATCGGCGCCATCCCGGTCATCTGCCCGCTGCCTGCATCGCCTGCATCATGGCTGGAGAGACTCCGCCATCTCAAGGGTTGGCTCGAGCTCGACGCGCCAGGCGTCCTGCTCCTCGCTGCCCGTCACCGCTAGGGCGATCGTCGACATCGGTGCACGCGCCTTGAGCAGCAGCTCGGCGAACTCGTCTTGTGCATCCGACTGGATCACGATCGCCCCGCCCGCCCCGATCGTGGTGGCTCCGGGACGCATGACGATCGTGCGGATCACGATCGACAGGTCGACGCTTCCGTCGAGCCCGAAATAGCCGAGCGCGCCCGAGTACACCCCGCGCGCCTCCCGCTCGATGTCGTCGATGATCTCCATCGTGCGCAGCTTGGGCGCCCCCGTCATCGACCCTCCGGGGAAGCACGCCCGCACGCAGTCGACTCCGCTGCGCTCCGGCTCGAGCACGCCCGTCACATTCGATATCAGCTGGTGAACCGTCGCATAGCTCTCCACCACCATGAAGTCGGGCACGCGCACGCTGTCAACTTCGCACACGCGTCCCAGGTCGTTGCGCAGCAGGTCGACGATCATCAAGTGCTCGGCAAACGTCTTCTCGTCGTCCAGCAGGCTCTCGCGCAGCTCCTCGTCCCGCTGTGGATCGTCGTGTGCGCGAGGCGCGGTGCCCTTGATCGGGCGCGCCTGCACTCGGCGGTCGCGGTCGACCGACAGGAAGCGCTCCGGCGAGGAGCTCACGACGTTGATCTCGCCGAGCTTCAGGTAGGCGGCAAACGGCGCCGGGTTGCGCCTGCGCAGCAGCCGATACAACCGCCACGGATCCGGTGCGGCGTCGGTGTGGATCTGGTCGGTCAGGCACACCTCGTAGGACTCTCCGGCGTGCAGCGCCGCCTGCGAGCGCGCGATGTCCGCCAGGTACTGCTCTCGCCCGCGTGCGCAGCGGAACACCACCTGCTCGCTGCTGTCGCCGCGTGCGGGCAGCAGCTGCTCGACGGTCGGCAGGATGTCGGCGCAGGAAACCGCGAGCATCTCGCTCAACAACCGTTCGGCGTCGTCGAGCCACTGCTCGGCTTCCTGCTCGTCTCCACGGCAAACCGCCAGCAAATATGTGCGTCGGGTGGTGTGGTCGACCGCCACCAGGCGGTTGGCGAGCATCATCACCGCGTCGGGCAGATCCGAGCGGTGCACGTTGGAGGAGCCGCACGCCGCCTTGCACTCGTACCCCAGGTAACCCACGAAGCCGCCCACCAGGCCGCGCTCGAGCTCTGCCGGAGGGTCGATTGCGCCCGACTGGAGCTCGCGGTCGAGCACGTCGAAGATCGTCCCGTGCTCGGTGGAGGTGCCCTGCGCGCGGTGCACGGTGACGATCCCGTCCTCAACGTCGTATTCCACCACCATCTGGTTCGGGCCGAACGTCGATCCGAGATATGAGCACTGCCCAAGGTTGGTCGGCGCGTCGGCGCTGTCCAGCCAGAAGGCGTGACGCCGATCGCCGAACAGGCGCTCGAACAGCGCCTCGGTCGCCGGCTCGCAGTTCTCGAGGGTGCGCACCTTCAAGCTGACGTCCGACTGCGAGCGCCGCCTGCGGCAGCGCCGTGGGGGCACCAGCGGCGTGTTCAAGTTGCGCCTGCCCTGCGGCTGATGGCGGCGTGCCAGCTCGTAGAAGTTCTCCACCAGCTTGTGCCCGTATTCGGTGGCGATCGACTCGGGGTGGAACTGCACGCCCCACATCGGACGGTGGCGGTGCTCGATGCCCATCACCACGCCGTCCGGCGTCCAGGCGGTCACCTTGCCTTCGTCTCCGATCGATCCGGTGACGGCGAGCGAGTGGTAGCGCACCACCGAGAAGCCCTGGGGTATGCCCGCGAACAGTCCTTCGTCGGCGTGCTCAACCGTGCTCAGGCGGCCGTGCATCGCCATCGGGGCGGTGGTCACCTCCGCTTTCATCACATGCCCCAGCCCCTGGTGACCGAGGCACACTCCCAGGACGGGGATCTCGCTGAAGCGCAGGATGTCCGCGCACACGCCGAAGTCGTGCCAGCGATCGGGGCGGCCCGGGCCGGGGGATAGGACGATCGCGTCGAAGTCCCAGCGCGACAGCGCCCGCCAGGACACCATGTCGTTGTGGATGACGATCGGCTCCTCGCCGGAGACGGCGGCGAGCAGGTGAAACACGTTGTAGGTGTAGGAGTCGTAATTGTCGACGAGCAGCGTGCTCATCGCCCGCCCTCCAAGCCCAAACCGCGAGCGCTGCGGTCGAGCAGCGTGTGCACCACGCGCTCCACATGGCCGTTGTGCTCGCCCTCCAGATACCAGCGCGTGAGATGGCGCAGATACAAGCCGAGCGCCACCACATCGAAGCGTTCGAGCGCCTGGCGCAGATGCCGGCGGTAGATCTCCGACTGCACCACCGCGAAGCGGTAGTCGGGATCCTCGACCGGGCTGTATTCGCTGGGTGTCGGCTGCTCCCCGTGGCGCGCCCGCGCGCACACGAGATCCCAGCCAAGGCTCTCCCCGTCGGCAAGCAGCACCTCGGGCTCGAAGTCGATCCGCGGGGTGACCGGGTAGGGCAGGAAGTAGCCGAGCACGATCTGCGCCGGGATGCCTTCGGGCGCGGGATGCGAGCGGCGGACTTCGCGCCTGGTCGGGTCGGAGTCGATCTGCTGCTCCACCCACTCCATCAAGTCGTCGATCAGCAGCGCTCCGTCGCTCGAGCTCACCGCTCGCTTCTGACGGGCCACCATGCCGTGGAAGATGCTGTGCTTGGGGTGGAAGCCGTTGCTCGTCGGTTTGCGCTCCTCGACGAGCTTGCGGATCGAGGCGGCGTGCGACACCCACTCGCTGCCGCACACCTGCATCGACATCATGCCGTCGAGCTCGGGCGCCGACACGCAATAGGACAGTGAGCGCATGTATTGCGTTGGCAATCCGTCAGCGCGCATCAGCGGCAGCTCCTCGAGGTCCTCGAGGCCGGTGGGATAGATCACCACGCCGTCCTCGCGCCTGCGCAACCAGCCCTCGCGCAGGCCGCGGTCCATCAGCTCGGCAGCCTCCGAGAGGAAATCCGACTCGAAGAACACGCGGTCGAACGACAGGCCCAGGCGGGCGAGCGTCTTGCGCTGACCGGCAATCACCCAGGCGCGCGTCTTGTACCAGAGGGCGAGCGCCTCGCGCTCGCCCGCGAGCACGCGCTTGACCAGTTCGTCGGCGGCGTCGTCCTGCACCTGCACCTCGCGCGTGTGCGAGTCCTCCGGGCGCTCGAGGTCCTGCTCGGGCGCGAACAACCCGCCCGAGGCGACATAGTTGGCATAGCAGACGCCCACGAAGTGGTCGCTCTTCTCATCGCCCCCCGGCCCCGCGGTTGCCGCGCCGGCGCTCATCAGCACGCCCGCCATCGCCTCACCCATGCTCCGTCCGGCGTCCGATATCAGGCTGCGGCGCTCGACCTGGCCGCCGGCCTGGGTGAGCGCGGCAGCCACGGCGTTGCCGATCGCCAGGTTGCGCAGGTGACCGACGTGCAGCGCCTTCGTGGCGTTGGGGTCCCAGAACTGCACCGAGAACCGCTGTGCCGCAGCGAGGTCCTTGAGCGCGACTTCCGATCCTCCGCCCGCCTCCAGCGCGGCACCGGTGGACTCCACCCAGCCGTCGTCCAAGAGCACCTCCACGCGTCGCTCGCCGCGCCTGACCTGCTTTACCCACGGCTCCTGCTCGAGCTGCTCGAGCACTCCCACCGACTCGGAGTCCTCCTCCCACGCCGGAGAGCGCGGAATCAGCACCAGGTCGAAACTGTCGGTTGGGCGGCGAGATGCACGCGCTGCCCAGGGCGGGGCGTGTCCGTTGTGGGCTGCCGGCTCCTCGAAGTAATCGAAGAGATTGCGTGTCTGGAGTTGGTTGGTTGTGCTCAGCATGCTTCGACCTCGGTTTGGGCAAAGCACGACGATCGGCCCCTCAACGGCGGGCGTGAACTCAGGTCAGTGTTCTCGATCCTCAGCGCCTCTCCCCGCTGCACCAGCGCCCCGCAGGATATCACCAGTCGACCGCCGCTCAATAGGGATAGTCAGAAACAATCAGCGGGATCGAGTGGGCGGCAGACCCCGGCTGTGGTATGAGTTTTCTCGATTCACACACCCTTGCGGGCGCCGGGTTCCTTCGCTTGAAGGCACCCGGCGCTTTTTTTCGCTCTTTGCGCTTGACAGCGCTCACGGACGCTGATAGCTTCGCCCCCGAAAGATCCAAGGAGTCGGATCTTTCCACGCTCCAGACGACACGGGAGGGTCAGCAGCAGCTGCGTAGCGAGGGAGAGCGCAGGTACACGAGTCTGGCGGGGAGCGGACGGGCGCAGTACACGTAGGACGCTGCCAACCAACCAGCGCATGTGGGTGCCGTGGCCCACTCTCGACGGGCCGCGGCATCTGCGGTTTGGACCCTGTTGCGTCTAGCGAATGCCGCGCAACAGCTGGGCGGGGCTCATCTGGAGCGTGCGCGCGAGCTTGAGGATCGTGCGCAGGTTCGGCTCGCGTTGCCCCCGCTCGTACAGGCTGATCGCGGCTGCATCCACCTCCGCGCGAGCGCCGAGCATCTGTTGGGAGAGCCCCACGCGCTGGCGTGCCTGCAGCAGGTTGGCGCCGAACCCGTTGCCGTTGCTCTGCCCGTGACGCGCGACGCGTGTGTTGCCTGCAGAGGAGCTTTCGTGGTTGCCGATGCCCTGCACGAGCTCAGCCGGCGTGGCTCTCACCCCGTGGGCGATCCGAAGCAGCGTGCGCATGTCCGGGGAGCGCTTGCCTTTCTCGGTGAGGCTGATGGCCGCGCGATCCAGCCCGTCGACCGCTGCCAGATCGGTCTGAGTCATGTTTGCGCGTTTGCGTGCCGCGCGCATGTTCGCTCCGAACACTCGGATCTGCTGCTCTATCTCCGCGTCGTTTGCGTATCTCATGAGCGCATTGTCCACCATCGGCAACGTTTGCGCTCCTACGGTGGGAAACAGCCCAGGGTTTTGGCTTGTGGAATACAACCGGGATGTGATATGACGCACAACGGCTCGCAGAGCCAGCCGACGCCGGCATCTCTCTGACCGAGTGACGGGTATCCGGCGTCGGCAACCAACATCGCAGGGAAGGGAGCGGATGGTGGTGCGAAAGCCCAGACGACGCGGCGAGCCGCTGAGCAGGCCTCCTCGAGAGCGGCGCTGCGTGGTGTCGGTGTGCGCCGAATCGCCTCCGCGCCGGCATTTGGCGCCTGCCTGTCGCCGGCGTCGCCGACGTGGATGACTCGAATCGGCTCCTTCGACCGATCCGACTATTTGCGAATTCGACCTGACGACTGGATCGCATCGTTAGACTTGCCGGTCGATGCCCCAGATCATGCTCTATGACGCGAGCACGGGCGAGCTTGCGCCGATCGTGCACGGGGACGCCATAAGGGTCGAGATCCACACCGCCAATCTGGCTTCCCAGGGACTCGTCGATGTGGCGTCCACTCGTCCCTTCGTGCTCTTCAGCCTGCTCCAGCGCCTGCTCCAGAACGAAGGGCTGCCCACCAAGTTCCTGTTCGGCTCTCCGGGCGCCGGCGAGGTGCTGCGCGAGCTCGATCTCGAGGCGGAGCTCGAAGCCGACGACGACGCCTACGAGCACGACGAGGACTTCGAGCACGACGCTCGCCTCGACGCCGACGCGGACTTCGACCTCGCGCGCGAGATCGAACGCCGGCGCATCGCTCGCGCCGAAGCCGCGGGCGAGGACGACAACTCAACCGCCGACCACGAGGGTCGCTGCGTCGACATACGCTTCGGCGCCGCGCGCGAGGGCGAACAGGAGTGGGCGGGGGGAGAGTCTGCGGGGAGGATGACGCTCTCGGAAGCGATGCGCCGCTTCGGGCATCACGCGCTCGTCTTCTATCTGATGGGCACCCACTACTCGCAGCCGCTCGGCGATCCGGTGCTCGGTATGACGAACGCGCGCCAGCACGTGCAGCGCCTGCGCGAGACGCTCGCCAAGCTGAGCCCCGGCCAGCCCAGCCCGCCCGACATGCGTCATCACGTCGAGACGTTTCGCGACGCGCTCGCCACCGACCTCGACACCCCGAGCGCGTTCGTGGCGCTGTTCGAGTGGGTGCTCGACGCCGAGCAGCGCGACTACGACCTCGGGGATGCGCATCTGCGTCACATGCTCGAGCTGCTCGAGCTCGTCGACCTGTGACGCTGCGCTTGGGCGGCGAGGGCGCCAACAGCCGCTGAGCGCAGCTGACGGGAGAGGCGGCAACTAGACTGCGGCGCTCAGTGTCCCGCTTCGCAGAGCCCCAGCACCCGGACTTCGTGCGTCTGAACACTTCGATCGGCTTCGATCGACGGCTGTGGCCTCAGGACATCGCCCAGTCGCGGGCGCACGCGACGATGCTCGCCGAGCGCTCGCTCATCAGCGCTGAGGATCGCGACGCCCTGCTGCGGGGGCTCGACGAGGTGGAGGCAGAGCTGCACGAGCAACGCTTTGCGTTCTCCGACGCAGACGAAGACATCCACATGGCGATCGAGCGCCGGCTCACCGAGATCGTCGGCCCGGTTGGCGGCAGGCTGCACACTGCCCGCTCGCGCAACGACCAGGTGGCAACCGACGTATGCATGTACTCCCGCGAGCGCGCGCGCGTGGCGCAACGGGCGCTGTCGCACACAATGGAGCTGCTCGTGCAGCGCGCCGAGCAACACATCGACTGGCCGCTGCCCGGTTACACGCACCTGCAGCGCGCCCAGCCGGTGTACCTCTCTCATCACCTGCTCGCCTACTTCTGGATGCTCGCTCGCGACCGCGAGCGGTTCGCCTTCGCCGAGCGCCAAGCCGAACGCCTGCCGCTGGGCTCGGGCGCGCTGGCGGGTGTCAACTTCGACACCGACCGCGAGCTGCTCGTGCGCGAGCTCGACTTCGCCGGTGTGGCGCCCAATTCGATCGACGCCGTCGCCAACCGCGACTTCGTGCTCGACTACCTGTCGGCAGCCGCCACGTGCGCCACTCACCTGTCCCGCCTGGGCGCGGAGCTCGTGCTGTGGTCGAGCTCGGAGTTCGGCTTCTGTCGGCTGCCGGACGCATGGAGCGCCGGCTCCTCGATCATGCCGCAGAAGAAGAACCCCGACGCCGCCGAGCTGTTGCGCGCCAAGGCGCCCCGCGTCGTGGGTCATCTGGCTGCGCTGCACGGCGTGCTGCACGCCCTCCCTCTCACATACAACAAGGACCTCCAAGAGGACAAGGAGCACCTGTTCGACGCCGCCGACACGGTCGAGCTGGCGCTCGCCGCGGCGACCGGCATGCTCGCGGGAGCCCGCTTCGACCGCGAGCGTATGGCAGCCGCGGCAGCCGACGAGCTGATCGCGGCGACCGACGTGGCCGACCTGCTCGTGCGTCGCGGCCTGCCGTTCCGGGAGGCGCACGGCGTGGTGGCCGGGCTCGTGCGCGTCGCCGTGGAGAGCGGCAGGCGTCTGTCGGACTTCTCCGTTGAGGAGCTTGCCGAGCACAGCCCGCTGCTCGACGACGACTACTACAAGGCGCTCGCGCCATCCTCGTGGTTGGAGTCCAAGGTGTCGCAGGGCGGCACATCGCTGCCGCGCGTGCGCGAGCAGCTGGAGCTCGCGCGCGAGGCGCTCGCCGATGGCTCTCGCGCCTGACTTCTACGACCGTCCCGTTCTCGAGGTTGCGCGCGACCTGGTGGGCTGCATCGTCGAGCATCGCGGCGCAGCCGGTGTGATCGTCGAGACCGAGGCTTATCACGAGAGCGAGCCCGCCTGCCATGCATTCGTCGGGCTCACCCCCCGCACGCGCGTGCTCTTCGGAGAGCCCGGTCTTGCCTACGTGTACCGCTCGTATGGCATTCATGCGCTGCTCAACGCCGTGTGCGAGCCCGCCGGCGTGGGGGCGGCGGTGCTCATCCGGGCGCTCGAGCCGTTGCATGGCGTCGAGCAGATGCGCCAGCGGCGCGGACGCCATTCGCTGCACGAGCTCTGCTCCGGCCCTGGCAAGCTGACGCAGGCGCTTGGAATCGAGCTGGATGAGAACTCGACGAGCCTCACGGACGGGCCGATCGCCATCTTGCCCCGTCCGGGCGATGGGGCGGCGGTGGAGATCGTGCCGGGCAAGCGCATCGGGATCACGCGTGCGGTCGAGCTGCCCTGGCGCTTCTGCCTGGCCGGCAGCCGACACGTTTCACGGCCCTGGCCCAGACGTCCGGCGGTCAGCCTCCGGGACTGACGCCGCCCGTGGCTTGGCCGCCCGCGCCTTTGCTTGGCGGGGCCTGTTCGCCTGCGGACGGCGTGCCGGCGGCTGGCGCTTCGGTGTGGGAGGGCGCTGGCGCAGGAGCGCTGCGCTGCGATTCGCTTTCATGCGCGCTTCCCGATTGCGGCTGTTTGTGGAGGAGCGGCGCGCCCGCCGTTTCTTCGCCGCCGGAGCCCGAGCGCCCTTCGCGCGCGGCCCTTGGAGTGGAGCCGGTCGTTTCCGGTTGGGCTGCGCCTTCGCCACCTGATGCTTCGGGTTCGCCCTTCCCGCCCTTGGAGTGACTGGCGTGCAGCGCTTCGCGTTCCTGTTCTGCCTGCATCGCCCCGAGCATGAAGTCATGCCAGATGAGCGCCGGGTAGGTGCCGCCGAACACCGGCTGCCCGTTGAAGTCTGTCGTCATCGGCACGAGCTTGTCCGGGTAGCCCACCCACACGGCAACCGTGTACTTGCGATCCCAGCCGACGAACCAGGCGTCGCCGTAGTTGGAGGTGGTGCCGGTCTTGCCCGCCGCGAACGTGCCGATCGCCGCAGCCCTGGCGGTGCCGTACTGCAGGACCGTCTCGAGCATCGAGGTCTCCGTCTGCGACACCCACCCCGGAAGCACTCGCTCGACCTTCACCTGGTTCACGTCGTGGTGATGACCGTCTGGAAGCGTGTGCGAGCCGGCGTCGACTTCCTGAATGCCCACGGGCGCGCTCGCCGGCGCGAGCGAGCCGCCCACGCGCAGGCCGTCGTGGGCGATCGTCTCGTACGCATGCGCCATGTCGAGCGGTGTCACGCCAACCGCGAGGCCGCCGATCGTCATCGCCGGGTTGGTGGATATGGGCGTGGTGATCCCCATGCGGTGCGCAAGCCGCGCGATCCGGCGCGTGCCCACCTTGATCCCCACTTCGGCGTACACCGAGTTGTCCGAATAGGCGGTTGCGGCGGTCAGGGAGGTGGCGCCCGAGTAGGAGCCTTCGTCGTTGTGCACCACGAAGCGTTCCTTGCCGTGTGCGCCCGGCACGACGAATTCCTTAACGCGCGACGACCACACCGAACCGGGCGAGATGCCGTCCTCGAGCGCCGCCGCCAGGTCGAACGCCTTGAACGACGACCCCGGCTGGCGCTCCCCCTCGGTGGCGAGGTTGAACGGGGTGCTCGAGTAGTCGCGCCCGCCAACCATCGCGCGCACCTCACCGGTCGAGTTTTCGATCGCCACGAGCGCCGCGGTCGGCCCCTGCGGTCCGGGCAGATACCCGTTCACCGCCGCTTCGGCTGCTCGCTGCAGGTCGAGGTCGAGCGTCGTCTTGATTCGCAAGCCCCCGTCGAACGCGCGCGTGGCGCCGTAGCGTTCGATCACCTGCTGCTGAACCCAGCTCGTGAAATAGCCGGCGTCCACGCCTTGCGCAAGCGTGAGGTGGGGAGGCTCGACGTCCTTGGGGGCGGGCAGCGCCTGCCTTGCGCCTTCCTCGTACTCGCTCGGCGTCAGGTAGCCCTGGGCGAGCATTTCCCGCAAGACGAGATTGCGCCTTTCGCGTGCCGCCTGCGGGTTGGTGACGGGGTTGTAATAGGTGGGGGACTTGATGATCCCTGCGAGCAGCGCCGCCTCCCAGGGCTCGAGCTCTTCCACGCACAGCTTGTGGCCGAGCGTGCCGCAGCCGAGGTGGTTGACGTCGGAGCCGAAGTATGTGCGCGCCGCCGACTCGATGCCGTATGCGCCGTTGCCGAAGTAGATCGTGTTGAGGTACTCGGTGAGGATCTTTTCCTTGGACCACTTGTGCGCCAGCTGGTAGGCGAGCGCCGCCTCGCGCAGCTTCTCGAAGATCGTGCGGTGCGCCTGGGCCTGGAGCGCGTTCTTGACGAACTGCTGCTCGATCGTCGAGGCGCCCTGGATCGCCCCTTTGTGGACGATGTCCTGAAAGAACGCGCGCGCGATGCCGCGGATGTCGATCCCGCCGTTGGTCCGGAAGCGCTTGTCCTCGATGGCGATCACCGCATCCTTGACCACGGGCGGGATCTGGCTCGGGGTGACGAGTATCTGATTCTGGCGGGAGAGCACCGCCAGCGGGCGGCCCTGGTCGTCGAGCAGCACCGAGTTGCGCGCGTTCTGGAACTCCGCGCGATTGTCGAGCGAAGGCAGGTCGGACGCGACGGCCATGAACATGCCGAACACGAACGAGATGAGGCCAAGCAGCAGGACGGCGAAGAGGATCGACACCAAGCGAAGCCTCTTCAGGCGCGGCCGGCCGCGGGCAGGCGATGCTGCTAGCTCCACCGGGAGGCGAGAGTCTAGCATTGGCGCCCATGCCCGACCGCGATCCCAAAGCCGCCGATCGAGACCGCGAGACGGCGCGGCGACTCGCAGCCAACGCGGTCGACTGCCTTCCCGAAGAAGGGCTTGCAGCCAAGCTCGAGCTGGCACGCCGGCAGGGTCGCCAACTGCGCGTGAAGCTCGGCATCGACCCCACTGCACCCGACATCCACCTTGGGCACGCCGTGGTGCTGCGCAAGTTGCGCGCCTTTCAGGACGCCGGTCATCGGGTTGTGCTGATCGTCGGCGACTACACCGCCCGCGTTGGCGACCCGAGCGGTCGCTCCACCTTGCGGCCGATGCTCTCCGGAGAGCAGATAGACGCCAACGCCGCCACGTTTCAGGAGCAGGCGCTGAAGATCCTCGACCCCGATCCACAGCGTCTGGAGGTGAGGCGCAACAGCGAATGGCTCGACATGCCGATGGTGGAGCTGCTCGCGCTCGTGCGCACCACCACGGTGGCGCAGCTGCTCGAACGCGAGGACTTTGCAAGGCGCTTCTCCGCCTCCCGGCCGATCTCGCTGCTCGAGCTGATGTATCCGCTGCTCCAGGGCTATGACTCTGTCGCGGTCCTCGCCGACGTGGAGCTTGGAGGCACCGACCAGAAGTTCAACCTGCTCCTGGGACGCGAGATCCAGCGCGCCTACGGGCAGCCCGAGCAGGCGATCTTGACGATGCCGATCCTCGTCGGCGTCGACGGGCGCCAGAAGATGTCCAAGTCGTTGGGCAACCACATCGGGATAACCGACCCGCCGCAGGAGATGTACGGCAAGACGATGTCGATATCCGACGAGGCGATGGACGACTATTACAAGCTGCTGCTCTCGCGCAACGCCGACCCGGGCATGTCTGCGCGTGACGCCAAGCGCGCGCTCGCTCGCGAGATCGTCGCCTGGCTGCACGGCGAGCGGGCCGCCGTGGACGCTGAACGCCACTTCGACCGGGTGTTCGTGGAACGCTCGATGCCCGAATACATAGAGGAGGCGGCGTTCGACTGTGAGAACGGGGGCGTGCACGTGCCGGCGGTCATCGCCGACGCCTTCGGGCTGTCGCGCTCGGAGGCGCGCCGTTTGATCGATCAGGGTGCTGTCGCGCTCGACGATCGCGCGCTCGCGGCGGGCGAGCACGACCTGCCGTGCGAGCGCCTCGATGGTGCCGTGCTGCGCGTCGGCAAGCGGCGTTTTCGCAGGCTGCGAGCGAGCTGAGCTTTACGGGCCGGCGGCTTCGCCCCAGCCGCAGAAGGCTTGCGAGGCCGGGGGCGTGCGAGGGTTGTGGCGTCGTCCCGGCAATCCGTCCGCCGATGCTCTATAGTCCTCACCGGCTCGGTTCCGCGCCGAGACGGTGGGTTGCGCCCGCCTTCAGGGTTGCGGAAAGGAGCGCTATACTCTTCTGTTGGCCCACAAGCGCCCTCGGGCGTGGGCTGGCAGGTTGCTCTTCGGAGAAGTCCTCTCAAGGGGCGACGACGGTCTTTGAAAACTCAACAGCATGCGCACCGACGATCGAGAATCGATCGTGGTGTGCGTCCAGGTTCGACCTGCCGACGGTTGGCGCCTTGCGCGCCGATCGCGACCGGCTTTGCCGGAGCCGCGGTCCCGGAGGCAGACAAAGAGTCAAGTAGAAGAAGTAACCCCGTCATGGAGGGGCCCTGTGTACTGGGTCCCAATCACCCATGACAGGCTTTCTGTGAAGTTCTTCACGGAGAGTTTGATCCTGGCTCAGGACGAACGCTGGCGGCGTGCTTAACACATGCAAGTGGAGCGACGAACCAGGGCTTGCCCTGGGGCAGAGCCGCGAACGGGTGAGTAACACGTGGGTTACCTGCCCCGATGACCGGGACAACCCGAGGAAACTCGGGCTAATACCGGATGTGC
>JBQCGU010000003.1:0-53166 GCA_051955355.1 Solirubrobacteraceae bacterium
CTGCCGCCTGCCGTTCGGGGTGAGCAGAGCGTTAGCGTGTTGCATTCCGGGCCTCCCTGAGGTCAGTGAGCTTTGACACCCACAGCCTCTCGGCAGGCCCGGACCTACCTCACACCGTTCGCAACGTCCCCGGGCACGTCACCTAGCGCCGAGCAGCTCGCCGATCGCCTGCACGCAGCGCTCGGCGGCTTTGCCGTCGCCGTAGAGCTGCGGGCGCTCGCTGGGAAGCGGCGCATCGAGCGCCGCCCGTGCACGCTCGGCGTCGAGGTCGACGAGCGTGTTCCAGCCGCTCTGCACGGTCTCCACCCACTCGGTGTTCGGTCGCAGCGTGACGCAGCGCACGCCCGCCAGATACGCCTCCTTCTGGGCTCCCCCGGAGTCGGTGACGATCGCGCGCGCCTGGCAGAGCAGCGCGCTGAACTCGACATACCCGAGCGGATCGAGCAGTTGCACTCCGGGCATGCCGGCAAGCTCCTCGAACAGGCCGGCGTCGTTCAGCCGTGCGCGTGTGCGCGGGTGCAGCGGGAACAAGAGCGGCTTGGGCAGCGCGCCAATCACGTCGAGCAGGAGGCGCAGGCGCTCCGGGTCGTCGACATTGCCTGCGCGGTGCGCGGTGAGCAGCAGGTACTCGCCCGGTTGCACCCCATACGCATCGGTCACCTCGCGGTTGGCGCGCGCGGCGGGTTGCATGCGCAGGGCGACATCCACCATCACGTCGCCAACCACCCTCACCGTGCCCACGGCTGACTCGTCGCGCAGG
This sequence comes from Solirubrobacteraceae bacterium, assembly GCA_051955355.1. Taxonomy (GTDB): domain Bacteria; phylum Actinomycetota; class Thermoleophilia; order Solirubrobacterales; family Solirubrobacteraceae; genus Palsa-744. Next base: position 761 of record JBQCGU010000003.1, read on the forward strand.
TTCGACGCGGACAGCTCCGAGGCGCACAGCAGCAAATCGCTCATGTGGTCGGTGAGCACCCGGTTGAGCTCCTCGGGCATCGTGCGGTCGAACGAGCGCATCCCCGCCTCGACGTGCGCCACCGGGACCTTGACCTGCGCTGCGGCGAGCGCGCCGGCGAGCGTCGAGTTCGTGTCGCCGTAGACGAGCACCGCGTCGGGCCGCTCTGTGGCGATCAGCGGCTCCAGAGCGGCAAGCATGCGCGCCGTCTGCGAGGTGTTCGACCCGCCGCCGATCCCCAGTTCCGCCTCGGGCCGCTCGAGCCCCAGCTCGCGGAAGAACACCGCCGACAGGGCGTCGTCGTAGTGCTGGCCGGTGTGCACGAGGAACTCCTCGTGCTCTGCGCGCAGCAGCCCTGATACGGCTGCCGCCTTGATGAATTGAGGCCGGTTGCCTACGACGGTGAGGATCTTCACGCCGGGCGGCGGCGGGCTCAGGCCGCTGTAGCTGCGCCGACGACCGACGTCGACCAGTCGATCACCGACGGGGGCTTCACCACGTGGCGCGACATGCCCAGCTCCTTGGGCTCCAGGCCGAGCGCCAGGCCGACGAGCTGGGGCAGGTGCAAAACCGGCATGCCCAGCTCGCGTCCCACCTCTTTCTCGGCGAGCGGCTGCTGCATGTCGAGGTTGAGGTGGCAGAGGGGGCAGGGCGTCACCAGGCAGTCGGCGTCTGCGTCGAGCGCATCGCCGAGGTGGCGACCGGCTTGCTTGAGCGACGCTTCCTTGTTCATCGTGATGATGGGAAAGCCGCAGCACTTGCGCATGCCCGCGTACTCGATCACGGTGCCCCCGAGCGTCTCGATCACCTGGTGCAGGTAGTGGTCGCGCGGGTGCTCGGCGTCGATGCCCAGGCGTGGGCGCGGGCGAACGATGTAGCAGCCGTAAAACGGACCCACCTTGAGGTTCGTGAGCGGGCGCCTGACCAGCGATGCGAGCTTGTCCAGGCCGATCTCCTCGACGAGCAGCCACAGGAAGTTCTTGTTCGTCAAACCCTTCTCGTAGGAGAGGCCCTCGCTGGAGAGCGTCTGGTTGACGTGCGCTCGGTATTCGGCGCTGGAGTCGAGCCTTTCCTGGCACTCGCTCTGGGCGCCCTGGCAGGTGGAGCAGATGTTCATCATCAGCTCTGCCCCATCCACCTGCTGGGCGAGCGCGAACGTGCGCGCGTTGAGCGTGTCGGCGAGCTCCTGGTTGTGCTCGGCGATCACGCCCGCCCCGCAGCAGTTGCCGCGGTCGAGTTCGACGAGCTCGATGTCGAGCAGCGGCGCCACCTTCGCCATTGATCCGTGCAGCTCAGGGGTGAAGCCGCGGCTCACGCAGCCGGGCCAGTAGGCGACCTTCATGGGTTGGTGCTCCCTTCCGCGCCCGGCGCCGAGGGCATCGCGTCGCCCGCCATGGCTGACACGGGCACCTGCTCGACGGCGGCGACCTCGTCTTCTTCGTCTACGCCCGAGATGTACAGGTTCAGCTCGTAGCGCTGTGGGCGGCTCTCGACCGTCTTGTAGATGTGCTTCACGGCGTCCAGATCGCGTTTGCCGATCTTGTGACCGAGCATCGCGATCTTCGGGTTGACCTTGCGTTTCACGACGCCCTTGATGACTACCGGCAGCGAGCTGAGCAGCTCCTTGCCGGCAGCCGGGTGGAACTTGCCAAACCACGAGTTGCCGCCGTAGGAGCGTGGCAGCAGCTCGGCCTCGTGCAGCAAACCGAAGTCCTCGACCAGCGAGACGAACGCCTCCTCGTGGCGGTGGCCGTTGTTCTGGTCGACGATCCCGTGGTCGGCGCCGGCGATGCGGCGCAGGCGCATGATCTGGCCCATCGGGTTGACGTCCTTGGGGCAGGCTTGCACGCACTTGAAGCAGTGGGTGCAGTCGTAGATGCCCTGCGGGTCTTCGCTGAGGTCCACCAGGCGCTCGCGGTGCTCGGCGTCGCGCGGGTCGCCCACGAAGCGGTAAGCCTTGGCGAGCGCCGCCGGGCCGATGAAGCCGGGGTCGACCTCCATCGAGAGGCAGTCCGACACGCACGCGCCGCACTGGATGCACGCCATCGTCTGCGTCACATCCACCATCGCCTCGCGATCGACGATGTACTCGCGCTCGGGGACAGGCTGCTTGTTGATCAGCCACGGCGTGACGCGCTGGATCTTCTTCCAGTGCACCTCGTCCATGTCGACGATCAGGTCCTTGATCACCGGCATGTTGCCCATCGGCTCGATCTCGATCACGCCGTCGGGAGCCGCGGTGCGGGCGTCGTCCAGGTGGGTGTGGCAGGCAAGCCCCGGTTCGCCGTTGATGCGCACGCCGCACGACCCGCAGATCGCCGCCCGGCAGGAGCAGCGGATGCCGATCGACCCGTCGAACTTCGCCTTGGCTTGCAGGATGCCCTCGAGCACCGAGCGGTGGGGCTCGAGCTCGATCGTGTGCTCGTCCCAGTAGGGCGCGTCGCCCGACTCCGGGTCATAGCGGCGCAGGCGCAGCGTGAACTGCTCGGGTGGGCGGTGCGTGTCGGCCATCAGTACTTACGCTCCTCGGGCTGCCATTGGGTGATCGTAACCGGCGAGTAGCTGACGCTCGGGCGGTCGCCGGAGACGGTGATGTCGATGTGCTTGAGCCACTCCTCGTCGTTGCGCTCCGGGTAGTCGGTGCGGAACTGGGCGCCACGCGACTCCTTGCGCTCGATCGCCGCGACGACGATCGCCTCGGCGCAGTCGAGCATGTACCCCAGCTCGATGGCGCCAAGCACGTCCTGGTTGAACACGGTTCCGTGATCGTCCACGTACGCGCTCTGCGCCTCGTCCTTCAGGCGCCGCACCACTTCGTGGGCCTTGTTCAATCCCTCTTCGTCGCGGTAGACGGCGACGTACTGGTTCATCGTCTGGCCCAGCTCCTGCTTGATCTCCGACACCCGGCGGCCGTCGCGCGGACGGGCGAGGATGCCTTCGATCATCGCTTCGTCGTCGCGCAGCTGGCCGTCTGCCGCCTCTGGCAGCGCCATCGAGGCAGCGCGCGCGGCGGCGTGCTCCCCGGCGCGGCGACCGAAGATGAGCGTGTCGAGCAGGGAGTTTGCGCCAAGGCGGTTGCCGCCGTGCACCGACACGCACGCCACCTCACCCGCGGCGTAGAGGCCCTCGACCGGGGTGGCGCCGTTTGAGTCGGTCTTGACGCCGCCCATGATGTAGTGCTGGCCTGGGCGGATCATGATCGGCTCGCGCGTGATGTCCACGCCGGCGAAGTCCTTGCCGATGTTGACGATCTCGCGCAGCGCCTCCAGCGTGCGCTTGCGCGGCACCTTGGTGATGTCCAGATAGATGCCGTCTTTGTTGGCGCCCACGCCGCGGCCCTCGAGGATCTCGGTTTGCTCGGCGCGCGAAACGACGTCGCGCGAGGCGAGCTCCATCTTGTTGGGTGCGTACTTCTCCATGAAGCGCTCGCCCTCGGAGTTGAGCAGCACCGCGCCCTCCCCGCGCGCGCCCTCGGTGATGAGCAAACCGTTCTCGACGAGCGTGGTGGGGTGGTACTGCACCATCTCCATGTCCATCAGCGGCGCCCCCACGCGGTATGCCTGGGCGATTCCGTCTCCGGTCACGATCAACGCGTTCGTGGTGGGGCTGTACACCTGGCCGGCGCCCCCGCACGCGAGGATGACGTTCTTGGCGCGCAGCGTCTCCATGCGCCCGGAGCGCACGTCGCGCGCCACCACCCCGCAGCAGCGCCCGGCGTCGTCGAGCAGCAGCGAGGTGACAAACCACTCCTCGAAGCGATCCACCTGCTCGTGGTGCTTCATCAGCTGCTCGTACAGGACGTGCAGGATCGCCTGGCCGGTGATGTCGGCGACGTACGCGGTGCGCTTCATCGAGGCGCCGCCGAACGCGCGCAGGTCCATTTCGCCGTCGCCGTTGCGGTGGAACGTGACGCCGATGTGCTCGAGGTGCATCACCTCGTGCGGAGCCTCCGAGCACATGATCTCGATCGCGTCCTGGTCGCCGAGGAAGTCCGAGCCCTTGACCGTGTCGTAGGCGTGCGAGCGCCAGTCGTCGGCGACGTTGATCGCCGCGTTGATGCCGCCGGCGGCAGCCACCGAGTGGGAGCGCACCGGGTGCACCTTGCTGACGATCCCCACGCTCGCTCCCGCCTGCGCGGCGGCGAGTGCAGCCCGCTGGCCGGCAAGGCCGGCGCCGATGATCAGGACGTCGTGTGCTGGCATGGCTCCCTTGTTCTGTCGCAGGGTGGTCCCAGTGACCCGATGGTCGGCGGGGACTCTACAACGAGCGCTGCCCCGCGCGCCGAGTTGGCGGGCGGACGGCATGCGGGTCGGTTATGGAGTGGGCGTGCGCCGGTTATGGGGCGGGGCGCAGCGCCTGGCGGATCTGGGCGAGCGTGACGATGCCGCGCAGCACCCCGTCGCCATCCACAGCCACCATCCCGCCGAGCCTGCCAAGGCCCTCGCTGGCGAGCAGGGTTTCCAGCGGCTCCTGCTCGGAGATCTCCACCGGCAGGTCGCGCTCGAGCACGTCCCTCACCGCCAGCGCAGGCCGTCCTGCCGCCAGCTCCTCGTCGACGCGCTCGGAGCGCAATACCCCAAGGAAGTGGCGTGCATGGTCCACGACGGCAAACCACGGCCAGCTGTAGCGCAGGAAGAACTGCTCGTGCGCGTCGAGCAGGCTCACCTCGGCGGGGATCGTGACGGGCTCACGGTCCATGATGTCCGCCACCGTCACGCTCTCCAGGCGCTTCGCGAGCGCGCCCTGCACGACCGCCCCGCCGGCTGCCTGGTAGAGCATCGCGGCGAGCATCAGCGAGAGAAAGCCGCCGGGCGCTCCCTGGGCGAGCGACACGACGCCGGCGAGGCCGAGCAGGAGCGCGAGCCCTTGACCTGCGCGACCGGTGGCGCGCGTGCCGCGGTGGCGGTCCTTGGTGCGCCACCAGATCAGCGCGCGGGCGATCCGCCCCCCGTCGAGCGGGAAGGCGGGCAGCAGGTTGAACACGAGCACCACGGCGTTGATCAGCGCAAGCCAGCCGAGCAGGGCGAGCGCGGGGGTGATCGTGGCGGCTTCGCGGGTGAGCATGGCGGCGGTGAAGTGGGCGTTGCTCGCCGTCAGTTCGAACGCGAGGGCGAATGCGATGAGCGCGAGGAAAGTCAGGGCGGGACCGGCGGCTGCCACCTTCAGTTCCTGCCCGGGCGTCTGCGGCTCGCGGCGCATGCGTGCAAGTCCGCCGAAGAACCACAGGTCGATCCCGGCGATCGGGATGCCCACGCGGCGCGCCACGAGCGCATGGCCGAGCTCGTGCAGGATGAGCGAGGCGAAATAGCCGATCGCACCTGCCACGGCGAGCCCGTAGGCGGTGCTCTGCGAGCCGCCGACGACGCTGTGGAAGTAACTGGCGAGGAACAGGATGAGCAGAGCCAGGAACAGAAACCAGCTCCCGCTCACGCCGATCCGGATGCCGAAGATGCGCGCGAGCTGAAAGCTCGTTCGCCGGGTGGGCATCGGCATCTGTCTGTTGGTGGCCATCTGCTCAGATGGTAGGTCGGTCACCCGGCGGGCGGGCGTCGGTTGCCGACGCGCCATGCCTGGAGCGCCTCACACGGCTGGGCGACCGCGCTCGACGATCGCCTCGAAGTCGGTGGCGGGTGGCAGTGTGCCGTACTCCAAGCCGCCGTCGCCCGCCAGACGCGAGGCGCAGAAGGCGTCGGCAACCGCAGGCGGGGCGTTGCGCACGAGCAGCGACGCCTGCATGCAGAGCGCCATCTGCTCCACCACCCGTCGAGCGCGCAGCTCGAGGTCCTGGGGTTGCGTGAACTGCTCGCGCAGCCGTGCCGTGGCGTCGTCGAGTCGGCGGTCGGCGCCCTGAGCCTGCTCGATCTCTCCCAGGAACGCTTCGAGCGCGCCCGGCGAGCGCCCCAACCCGCGCAGCACGTCGAGGCACATGACGTTGCCCGACCCCTCCCAGATCGAGGTGAGCGGCGCCTCGCGATACAGGCGCGGCATGCCCGACTCCTCGACATAGCCGTTGCCGCCGAGGCACTCCAACGACTCGAACGCGTGGTTGGGGGCGCGCTTGCACACCCAATACTTGCCCACGGCTGTCGCCACCCGCTTGAACAGCTGCGCGGGTGTGCCCTCCTCGCCGGCGCGCGCGTCGGCGTCGGCTTCGTCGTAGGCGCGCGCGAGTCGCATCGCAAGCGCGGTGGCAGCCTCCGACTCCAGGCACAGGTCGGCGAGCACGTTGCGCATCAGCGGCTGGTCGATCAGCCGCCTGCCGAACGCCGAGCGGTGCGTCGCGTGGTGGGTGGCTTGCAGCACGCCCGTGCGCATGCCCGCAGCGGCGCCGATCGCGCAATCCAGGCGCGTGTGGCCCACCATCTCGATGATCGTCGGCACGCCCCGCCCGGGCTCGCCCACCATGCGCGCCCAGGCGCCGTGGAACTCCACCTCCGAGGAGGCGTTGGAGTGGTTGCCGAGCTTGTCCTTCAAGCGCTGGATGTGAAACTCGTTGCGGCTGCCGTCGGGCAGGATGCGCGGCAGCAAGAAGCAGGAGATCCCCTCCGGCTCGCCGCTCGGCGAGAGCGCTTGGGCGAGCACGAGGAACAGGTCTGACATCGGCGCCGAGCAGAACCACTTGTGACCGACGATCTCGTACTCCGCACCCGGGCCTCCGCCGCCGATAGGACGGGCGTAGGTGGTGTTGGCTTTCACGTCCGATCCGCCCTGCTTCTCGGTCATCGCCATGCCGGAGATCGCAGAGCCCTTCTCGCCGGCGGGAACGAGCCGCGGGTCGTAGGTGGTGGCGGTGACGAGCGGCTCCCACTCGGCGAGCAGCTCGGGCTGGGCGCGCAGCGCGGGGAGCACGGCGAATGTCATGGTGATCGGGCAGGCAAAACCGGCGTCGGCTTGCATCGCGGTCATGTACATGGCTGCCCGCGCTGCGTGCGCAGCCGGCTCGGAGGAGCGCCAGGGCAGGGCGTGCAGCTCGTGCTCGACGCCGAGCGCCATCAGCTCGTGCCACGCCGGGTGGAACTCCACCTCGTCGATGCGGTTGCCGTAGCGGTCGTGCGTGCGCAGGAGGGGCCGGTTCTCGTTGGCGAGCCGCCCCCATTCCATCGGCTCTCCGCCGACGAGCCGCCCGAGCGCGGATGCGCGCTCGAGCGCCCACTCGGCGCCCTCGCGACGGGTGGCTTCGACGAGCGGGAGGTTGCTCGTGAACAGGTCGATCCCCGTCAGCGGCGGAGGCTGGTTTGCCACCGTGTGCGTCTTGTGGGCAACGCCCTCTCCCGCGGCGCGCGCCGCCTGCTCGGGTGCGCCATGCGCGATGCCCTCTCCGACAGCGGGCGTCGAGACGGTGGCCATGACGTCAGGTTACTGGCCCGCGATAGCATCGCCCGCCATGACCAAGATCGAGGTGCGCAAACCGGTCGTCGAGCTCGACGGCGACGAGATGACCCGGATCATCTGGGCGCTCATCAAGGAGCAGTTGATCCTCCCTTATCTGGATGTCGAGCTCGAGCGCTACGACCTGAGCATCTCCAGGCGCGACGAGACCGACGACGAGATAACGGTGCAAGCAGCCGAAGCGATCAAGCGTCACGGCGTGGGGGTGAAGTGCGCGACGATCACACCCGATGAGGCGCGCGTGCAGGAGTTCGGTCTCAAGCGCATGTACCGCTCGCCCAACGGCACCATCCGCAACATCCTCGGCGGAGTCATATTCCGCGAGCCGATCGTCATCTCGAACATCCCGCGTCTGGTGCCCGGGTGGACAAAGCCGATCGTGATCGGCCGTCACGCCTTCGGCGACCAGTACCGCGCGACCGATGTCGTGATCCCCGGCGAGGGCACGCTCACGCTGACGTTCACCCCCTCGAACGGCGAGGAGCCGATGGAGTTGGAGGTGTACGACTTCAAGGCGGGCGGGGTGGCGATGGCGATGTACAACATCGACGAGTCGATCCGCGACTTCGCGCGAGCGTCGATGCGCTACGGCCTGGAGCGCGGATACCCGGTTTACCTGTCTACCAAGAACACCATCCTCAAGCGTTACGACGGCCGTTTCAAGGACATATTCCAGGCCGTCTACGAAGACGAGTTCAAGGCCGATTTCGAGGCTGCCGGCCTCTCATACGAACACCGCCTGATCGACGACATGGTGGCGGCGGCGTTGAAGTGGGAGGGCGGATACGTGTGGGCGTGCAAGAACTACGACGGTGACGTGCAGTCGGACACCGTCGCTCAGGGGTTCGGCTCGCTGGGGCTGATGACGAGCGTGCTGATGACCCCCGACGGCAACACCGTCGAGGCGGAGGCGGCGCACGGCACCGTGACGCGCCATTACCGAATGCACCAGCAGGGCAAGCCCACCTCCACCAACCCGATCGCCTCGATATTCGCCTGGACGCGCGCATTGCAGGCGCGTGGGCGGATGGACGACACCCCCGCGGTGAGCGAGTTCGCCGAGAAGCTCGAGCATGTGTGCGTGCAGACGGTGGAAGAAGGGAAGATGACCAAGGACCTCGCGCTGCTCGTCGGGCCGGAGCAGCCATGGCAAACCACGCAGGAGTTCCTCTCCTCGGTGGACGCCAACCTGCAACACGCGATGACGACTACCCAACAGAGCTAGGAGACCGAAACCAGTGAGCAATCCAGTACGAGTCACCGTCACGGGCGCAGCCGGGCAGATCGGCTACAGCCTCGTGTTCCGCATCGCAAGCGGACAGCTGCTCGGCCCCGACCAGCCCGTCGATCTGCGCCTGCTCGAGATCCCGCCCGCGATGGGAGCGCTGGAGGGAGTGGCGATGGAGATCGTCGACTGCGCCTTCCCGCTGCTCGCCAACCTGGATTTGCACGACAACCCCGAGGACGGGTTCGACGGGGTGAACATCGCCCTGCTCGTCGGCTCGCGCCCGCGCACGAAGGGCATGGAGCGCGCCGACCTGCTGGGCGCCAACGGCGCGATCTTCACCGCGCAGGGCAACGCGCTGAACGACCGCGCAGCCGATGACGTGAAGGTGCTCGTGGTGGGCAACCCCGCCAACACGAACTGCCTGATCGCCATGAACAACGCCCAGGACATCCCGCGCGAGCGCTTCACCTCGATGATGCGCCTGGACCACAACCGCGCGGTGGCTCAGCTTGCGGCCAAGCTCGGAGTGGGCGTCACCGAGGTGAGCAACATGGGTGTGTGGGGCAACCACTCGCCGACCATGTACCCCGACCTGTTCCACGCCGAGGTGAACGGCACGCAGGCAGCCAAGGCGGTGGATGACCAGGCGTGGATCGAAAACGACTTCCTGCCGAACGTCGGCAAGCGCGGCGCCGCCATCATCGAGGCCCGTGGCGCCTCCAGCGCCGCGTCAGCGGCCAACGCAGCCATCGACCACGTCCGCGACTGGGTGAGCGGCACCAGCGACTGGGTGTCGATGGGTGTCGTCTCAGACGGCTCCTACGGCATCCCCGAGGGCCTCATCTGCGGTGTCCCCTGCACCTGCTCAAACGGCGAGTGGTCGATCGTGCAAGGTCTGGAGATCGACGACTTCTCGCGTTCCAAGATCGACGCCTCGGTAGCCGAGCTCCAAGACGAGCGCTCAACCGTCGCCGACCAGGGCCTGATCTAGCTCGTTAACGACTGACGGCCGGGGCGCTCACAAAGCCGCCCGGCCGTCGGTTTTCTACGGTGAAGGAGTTAGGCGGCTGGGTGCCAGCCCCTGCCTTCCTTGCGAATCTTCTTTTCCTGCTCCAGCCCGGGCAGCACGCGGTAGAGGTAGTTCTGCTTGATGCCCATCTTGGCGGCGAGCTCGGGGATGGTGATGCCGGGCTGTCCGGTGACGAACGACAGCGCCTGGGCGGCACGTGTGCCACTGCCCTTGCGGCGACCCGGGCGACCACCGCGGCGACGCGGAGCGGCAGCAGCCTTCGGCGCAGCAGCGGAAGCGGTGGTGGTGGTTGTGGTGCGATTGCGCGAGCCCTTCGGACGACCAGGCCCGCGGCGGACTGCCGGAGCGGCGCTCGCACTGGACGTGCGGGAAGTGCCCGAGCCGACACCCGCCAGCGCGGCGGCGGCTGCCTCCAGCTGCTGGTATTCCGCGATCAGCGGCTTGAGCTCCGCCAGTCGGTCGTTTATCTCTCGGCGCTTCTCGTCAAGATAGTCAGTCACGGTCGTTTCCTGTTCGGATGGGGATAGGGGCAATCCACGACGGTGGATTGCGCATTCAAGTCATTACCTTACACAATTTCCAAACACATCCTCCATCTGCAACACCGTTACCAACAGGTTCTGACAGGAGGGTGTCAGCGCTCGAGCAGGTTGCGCAGTCGCTCGAGCGTTCGCGACGCCTCGCGCTGTGGCATGCCGCCCACGAGCGCACGACTGGCGATTGCGCCAAGCGGCCCGAGCGGGGCGCGGAATTCGTTGCGGTAGTCGAAGCGCGTGTGTCCACCGGGCTGTTCGGTCAATGTGTACTCGGTGCGAGCGCGTGAGCGCGCCGGACCGTGCCCCTCCCACACCGCGTGACGGGCTGGGTTGCACTCGGCAAGACACCAGTGAACGTCAATCGACACGCCCCTCATATGAAGTTGCTGATCCATCCGGTATCCCACCCGGGGTGCTCCCGGGTCGCTGCTGCGCAAGCGCCGGTGGATGGTGACCCAGTTGCCCAGCTGATGGGGGTCCATCACCGTGTCCCACACCTCCGAAGGAGAGGCGGCGATGTCTATCGAGGCTGTGACAGTGCTCATGGCGTGCAGCCTATTCGCAGCAGGCGGCGCTGTCAGCGCGCGGCGAGCGGCTCGCTTCTCTCCCATTCACGCAGCGCATGCTCTATCGCCGAGTCGAACTGCCGCGGCGGTCTGCCGAGCAGCGCGTCTGCGCCATTCTCTGAAGGAAGCAGGTCGGCGGTGAGCCCTTCCATCAGTGGCAGGAACAGCTCGGCGTTCTCACTTGCCAGCACCGCCGCGACGCGAGCGGCTATCGGCGTGGCGGTGAAGTTCAACCCGATCGTCGGACGACCGACGATCATCAGCTCCGCGATTCGCTTGACCATCTCTTCATAGGAGACGACGTCCGGGCCGCCGACATCGAAGCTGTTGCCGGATGCATGCGTGGAGGTTGCACAGCGCAGCAGCATCTCCACCACGTCGCGCTCGTCGATCGGCTGTGTGCGAAAGCGCCTCCATGCGGGCAACACCAGCACGGGCAGGCGCTCGACCAGGCGGACGAGGAAGCGAAACGAGCGCGAGCGCGCTCCGACGATCACCGACGCCCGCAGGGCGATCGAGTCGGGAATCGCCTCCAGCAGGATCTGCTCGACCGCCAGGCGGCTCGCGAGATGTGGCGAGGGCGTGCGCTCCTGCGGAAGCAGCCCACCGAGATACACGACGCGCCGCACGCCGGCCAGCCTGGCGGCGGCGGCGAAGTTCTCGGCTGCCAGCCGCTCGCGCGCAGGGAAGGGGTCGCGGGCGAGCGAGGGCTCCATCGAGTGGATCAGGTAGTAGGCAACCTCCACCTCGCGCAGTGCGTGAGCGAGTCCGGCGCCTGTGAGCGCATCTCCCACCACCAACTCGACCTCACCGAGCGGTGCCCGATGGGTGGAGTTCGTCAGCGCATTGTGGAAGCGCTCTCGGTTGCGCACCAGGGCGCGCACCTCATGACCCTCTTCGAGCAGGTTCGGAAGCAGCGCCGCCCCGGCGAACCCGCTTGCCCCGGTGAGGAGGATGCGCATCCACGAGATGATGACGTGCCGCCGGGCAAAGCAGCGCAAAATCCGCGAAAAACCGTGCGCTTGTCACAGGAAAGTGACTGGATTGCGCCTAATTGCGGGTAGCCACGCGTTTTCTTTGCGATTTGCGGGGAATCCGCCGCAACCGCCCTTGAGCGCAAGTCCCCCGACTGCTTTGATGCCCCAGCCGCACAGCCGGCGGCAAAGTCAGTCGAGATCAAGGGGAGTCAGTGTCGAGGAAGTCGGGACGGGCGACAGCCCGCAAGGTCACATGTGATGAGTGTTACTTTCGCTGCAACCTGCTGTGCGCGCTCGAGCTTTCCGAGCCGTGTGCCACGTTCCGGCCCGCCGAGGCGCGTCTGGCGCCTCCCCAGCAGATGCGCTTCCACTTCCGCCAGGAGCGCCGCTCGCGCGCCGCTTGGTCGTTTCCCTCCGCGCAGGAGCAGGCAGCTCTCTACTAGTAGTTGACCAGGCCGGCGCATGCGCCGGCCTGCCGACGGCGCATGCGCCGTCGGGACCCCGCCGCAAGCGGCGGGGTCAGTCGTGCCCAGGTTGGTCGTCGGTGCGCTGCGACCTGCGCGCGATCCAGTTGGCGCCGGGCGTGTCGCTGAGGCCGTGGACGATGATCGAGCAGAACACGAACAGGGCAGCCAGGTCGAAGATGCGCTGTGCGTGCGCCACCTGCTGGTCGAGCACGATCAGCGCGAACGTCATCGTCGCGATCCCCTTCGGCCCGAACCACCCCATGAACAGGCGCGTGGGCGCGTCGATCGAGCTGCCAGCGAGCGACACCCACACGGCCAGCGGGCGGACGACCACGAACGCGAGCGCCACGAGGGCGAGCGACGCCCAGCCGCTGGAGGCGAGTGCGTCGAGCGTGAGCAGCGAGCCGAACACGACGAAGATGCCGAGCTTGACTATCTCGACGATCTCATCCGCGCGCTGCTCGAAGTGCTCGCGCACGCCGGGGCTGCGCAACCCGAGCACGATCGCCGCCACGAACACCGCGATGAAGCCGTTGCCGTGCGGGCCGAGCACGGTCACCCCGTAGGTCGCCACCGCCACGCCGAGCGCATACAGCGACTTCTGGTGCGCCGGAATCGGGTGGATCGGCGAGTCCGGTGACACCGAGGGCAGCAACAGCGAGGCAACGTAGCCGAGCGCAAGCCCGCAGAGCAAACCAAGTCCGACGTCGCGCAGCAAGAAGCGCCACAGGACGAAGTGGCCCGAGCCGCCTTCGAGGTCGGCGAGCAGAGCAACCACCACGGGCAGCGCCAGCCCGTCGTTCAGCCCCGACTCGAGGTTCAGCGAGTGGCGCACCATGCGCGGCACGCGTGGGTTGGTGACGATGCTGGAGGTGAGCACCGGGTCGGTGGGGGACACGAGCGCGCCGAGCAGCAGCGCCTGCGTCCAAGGGAGGTGCACGAGCGCGTGCGCCGCCACGGCAACCAGCCCCATCGTGATCGGCATGCCGACGACGAGCTTGCGCAGCGGCACATGCCAGGCGCGCTGGAGCATCTCCGCCTCCACCTCCAAGCCGTCGCGGAACAGGATCACGACGAGCGCAACCGTCGCCAGATCGCGCACGAAGCCCGACTGGGCATGGAAGCTGATCCACCCAAAGCCGCCGTCGCCGGCTGCAAACCCGGCGAGCACGAACACAGCGGCGAGCGACAGGAACGAACGCTGCGCAAGCCCTGACAGGAAGGCTCCGGCGATCAGCAGTGCCCCGAACAGGGCGAGGATGGCTTGCAGGCTTGGCATGTTTTTTGCCTGTTGGGAGTTATAGGGGGCCGCTTCCCGGGGGTATATTGGACCCGATCGGCAAAGCTCTCACAAAGTAGAGGCGGTGGCGAATATGGCGGCGAAAGACAAGATCGGCAAGGCGAGCGAAGCGGTGCGCGACAACGAGTACCTCAGGCGCCTGGTGGAGGACGAGGAACTGCGCGACAGCCTGCTTGCGGCATACGGGGCGGCGCGCAGCGCGTACGGCCGCGTGAGCAACGGCAAGCCGCTCACCAAGGCGCTGCTCGAAGACCGCAAGCTCAAGCGCGAGCTGGCCGAAGCTGCGGGTGCGTTGCGCGAGGCGTCGATCTCGCTCACCGAACCCAAGCGCAAGCGCAAGCGCAAAGGCGGCATCGGTCGCGTGCTGGTGGTGATGATCGTCGGAGCGGTGCTCGCCGTCGCGCTCAGCGAGGACGTGCGCTCGAAGCTGCTCGACCTGCTGTTCGGCTCAGAGGAGGAGTTCAACTACAGCTCCACCACGATGCCCGCAGCCGCCGCCCCGAGCGAGGCGGGCGCCTCAGCCGCCTAGCGCGTGCGGCGCCGGGCAGATCGCTTGGCGCATAATCCCTGTCGATGACCTCCGCCGCAACCACCGACGCAGTCGAACCGATCCCCTCCGCCGCCGACGGTGAGGGGGCGGGCACCACGCGTTCGCTCTCCGGCGAGAAGGCGAGGCGGATCGTCGAGGCGATGCGCCACAGCGTCGCCAGGCGCGGGGCGGCGGGCTCGACGTTCGACCACGTCTCGCGCGAGGCGGGCGTGTCGCGCGGCCTGCTGCACTACTACTTCGGCACCAAGGAGCAGCTGCTCGTCGAGGCGGTCAGGCGCGACTGCGAGCTGCGCGTCGAGGCGCTCGAGCAGCGTCTGGCGGGCGCCCAAACCGCCGACGCGTTCATCGACCTGATGGCGGAGAACCTTCAGGACACCATCCGCGAAGACCCGGACTTCCTGACGCTCGCGTTCGAGCTGTTCACGCTCTCGCGCCGCAACGAGGAGATCGCGCAGGAGTACGCCGGCCTGATGCGCCGCATGCGCGCCCGCGTGGCGAGCCTGCTCGACGCCGCCCAGAAGGCGGGCGTGCTGCGCCTGCACGCCGACCCTGAAGCAATCGCCGACATCCTCTTCTCGCTCGCCGACGGCTTCGCGCTGCGCATGCTCTCCGATCCCGAGCGCGACTTCGGCTAGACGATCCGCGCCGGCATCGTGTGCGTGCGAGCGTTGCTCGCCGACTAGAGCTTCTCCAGGCGGCTCCTATAATCCGCCGCCGTAATGCCGATCTACGAGTACAGGCGTCCCGACGGCAGCACCTTCGAGGTGCTGCAAGCCTTCACCGACAAGCCGCTCGAGCGCGACCCCGACACGGGCGTGCCCGTAGAACGGGTGCTGCACGCACCCGCTGTGCACTTCAAGGGCAAAGGCTTCTACAACACCGACTACGGCACGCGCAAGCGCCAGCGCGAGAAGAGCGCGTCGGGCGAGAAGGGCTCGGGCGAGGGGGCGTCTTCGAGCAACGGCGCGTCATCGAGCAACGGCTCGGACAAAGGCGGTTCGGGCGGCGAGGCGAAAGAGCCCGCCAAACCGGCTGCCAAATCCGAGAGCGCCGCGAAGAGCTCAGCCGGCTAGGAAGCGCGCAGCCGCTGCGCGGCGCTCGCTTTCGGACACGCTCAACCCGATCTCGCCGTCGGGCAGCGTCACGGTCCCGGACGGCTTGAGCACCCGCGTGGGCGGGGTGCCGCTCGCCGCGAGCGCCCCGAACAACCCGAGCAGCGTCGGGCCGCTCATGTCCCACACGATCGCCGGCGGGGCGTTCCAGGCGATCCATGGCAGCCGCAAGAAGCTCGACGGGGAGAGCAGACGCGCCTTCATGTCCTGCAGGAGCGCCTGCTGGTGTTCCTCGCGCTGCAAATCCGTCTGGGAGGGCTCGCACAGGTTCTCGCGCGTACGCGCCAGCGCCAGCGCCGCCCGCCCGTCGAGGTGGTGGGTGCCCGGCTTGAGGTTGAGCGTGTACCCGCCGTTGCGGGCGCCGCCGTCGATCTTCGCCAGCACGCACCCGCCCGTGTAATCCACGCCGCCCATCGCGTCTATCAGTTTCGGGAAGTTTTCGAAGTTGACTTCCACGAGGTGGTTGATCGGGATGCCGAGCAGACGTTCCACCGTGGTGATCGACAGCGCCGGCCCGCCGAACGCGTATGCGGCGTTGATCTTCTGCAAGCCGTGACCCGGTATTTCCACCACCGTGTCGCGTGGGATCGACAGGCGCGCCGAATGCCCGCCACCGACGCGCAGCAGCATGATCGTGTCCGAGCGGCTCGGGCCGGAGGTGTTGGCGCCCGGTTCGCGGCTGCCCTTCGGGCGGCGGTCGGAGCCGAGCACGAGGATGTTGTTCGCCGAGGTGAGCGGATAGCCCGCCGAGTGCAGCACGCCCGCAACGTCCGACGGCGGGGAGGTGCGCTCGAAGTGGGCGCTCGCGAGGAACAACACGAGCGCGAGCAGCACCCACCCGACGATCAGCGCGAGCGCGCCGAGCAGCACGCGCTTGACCGTGAGTCGCTCGCGCCAGCCGCCTGCCCCTGCGCCATACCGCCGTACGCCGCTCCCAGGGCGGTGCCCGCCCGGGGGGCGGTCACCGCCTGCGCCGAACCCGTCGCCGCCCTGTCCGCCGCCGGCGTCTTGCTCGGGTGCGCCCCCGAGGCGCCCGCGCCCGGCCAGCAGGCGCGGGCGGGTGCGAGAGCGGGTGTAGGAAGGAGTGTCTCGTCCGTCTGGAGGCATCGCCATGACCCTATATTTGCCGCATGTCCGGCGCGCCGGTCACCGCAGGCCGCCTGGTGGTCTGCCCAACGCCGATCGGCAATCTGCGCGACATCACGTTGCGTGCGCTCGACTGCCTGCACGAAGCCGAGCTGATCGCGTGCGAGGACACGCGTCACACGCGCACCCTGCTCGATCGCTACGAGATCCAAACGCCGCTCGTGAGCTTCCACGAGCACAACGAACACACCCGAGCACGCGAGCTGGTTGCGCGCGTCGCCGCCGGCGCGGTGGTGGCGCTCGTGTCGGACGCCGGCATGCCGCTCGTGTCCGACCCCGGATACGCGCTCGTGCAGGCGTGCCTGGACGCGAGCGTCTCGGTCGAGGTGCTGCCCGGCGCGAGCGCTGCGCTCGTCGCGCTCGTCGCCTCGGGTCTGCCCGCGGAGGGCTTCTGCTTCGTCGGCTTCCTGCCGCGGCGGCGAGGCGATCTGGAACGCGTGCTGCTCGACGCCCAGAGCACGCTCGTGGCGTTCGAGTCGCCGCGGCGGCTGGCCGCCACGTTGGGGCTGCTCGCCGAGCGCGACCCGCAGCGCCGGGTGGCGGTGTGACGGGAGCTCACCAAGCTTCACGATGAGGTGCTGCGCGGCGGTGCCGGCGAGCTTGCCGCGCGCTTTGCCGAGCAGCCGGCGCGTGGGGAGGTGGTGATCGTCGTGGAGCAGGCACGCGCGCGCGCGTGGCAGCTCGATCAGGCGGTGCACGCGCTCGAGCAGCTCGTGCAAGCGGGCGCTCGGACACGTCCCGCCGCGGGCGTCGTCGCGGCGCTCACCGGCGTGCCCGCCAACGAGCTCTACCGGTCGCTGACGGGCGCGCACGAGTAGCCTCAAGGCTTCGTGTCGTTCTATGTGACAACACCCATCTACTACGTCAACGCGGCGCCCCACCTCGGGCACGCATACACGACGATCGCCGCCGACGTGATGGCGCGCCATCACCGCCAGCGCGGCGAGGACGTGTTCTTCCTGACCGGCACCGACGAGCACGGCGAGCCGGTCGCCGACGCCGCCCATGCGCTCGGCGTCGAGCCCCAGGAGCTCGCCGATCGCAACTCCGAGCGCTTCAAGGCGCTCGCCCCGCGGCTGGATGCTTCCAACGACTTCTTCATCCGCACTACCGACCGCGAGCACATGGCGCAGGTGCAGGAGGTTCTCTCGCGGGTGCACGACGCCGGTCACGTCTACATGGGCACCTACGAGGGCTGGTACTGCCCCAAGTGCGCCGACTTCAAGGCGGAGAACGAAGTCGACGAGGACGAGCGCTGCCCGATCCACCACATCGCGCTCACGCGCGAGCAGGAGGACAACTACTTCTTCGCGCTCTCCTCATTTCAAGCGCCGCTCGAACGGCTGTATGAGGAGCACCCCGACTTCGTCGCCCCGCGCACGCGCTACAACGAGGCGCTCTCGTTCATCCGCTCGGGGTTGCGCGACGTGCCACTCACGCGCCACCGGCTGACGTGGGGCGTGCCCGTGCCGTGGGACACCGAGCACGTCTTCTACGTGTGGTTCGACGCGCTGCTGAACTACTACTCGGCGCTCGCCTATGCGCGCCCGGGCAACGACCTGCGAGCCGAGTTCTGGCCCGCCGACTGCCATTTGATCGCCAAGGACATCCTGCGCTTTCACACCGTCTACTGGCCTGCGCTGCTGATGGCGGCGGAGCTCGAGCTGCCCAAGCGGGTGTTCGTGCACGGCTACCTGCTGATGGAGGGCGAGAAGATGAGCAAGTCGCTCGGAAACGTGCTCGACCCGTTCGCCGTCATCGACCGCTTCGGCGCGGACGCGCTGCGCTTCTATCTGCTGCGCGACGTGTCGTTCGGCCAGGACGGGTCGGTGTCGACGGCGGCGTTCGAGCAGCGCTACGAGTCGGAGCTCGCCAACGAGTACGGCAACCTCGCAAGCCGCACGATCGCGATGGTCGCCCGCTACCGACACGGCGTGCTGGCACCCGGTGAGCTCGACCGGACGCTCGCCGAGGACTTCGCCGGCTTGCCCGAGCGCGTGGGCGAGCAGATCGACCGCGTCGAGCTCACCGCCGCGCTCGACGAGATCTGGCAGCGCGTGCGCCGGCTGAACCGCTACGTCGAGGAGCAGGCGCCGTGGACGCTCGCCAAGGACCCCGAGCGCAGCGAGCAGCTCGATCGCGTGCTGCGCACGCTCGTGGAGGGCTTGCGCGTGGTTTCGGTGCTGCTGCACCCCTACCTGCCGCACAGCACCGCGCGGCTGCTCGGGGCGCTCGGCGCTCCGAGCCTGTCGCTGAGCGACGCGCGCTTCGGAGCGGGCGCTGTGCCCGACGGCATCGACACGCTCGACCCGCTCTTCCCCAAGGCGCCGGAGCCGAGCCCCGAGCCGGCGTCCTCGCAGCAGCGATGATCGACAGCCACACCCACCTGCACCTGTGCGAGCCCTCCGACGCCGAGCTCGTCGCGGCGGCGGATGCGGCGGGGGTGACGCGCATGCTCACGGTGGGCACCGACGGGGCGTCGTGCCGAGCGGCGCTCCAGAGCGCTGAAGCCTTCCCGCAGGTGCTCGCGGCGGTGGGTCGCCATCCAAACGAAGCGCACGGCTTCGACGACGCCGACTTGGCGGAGCTGCGAGCGCTGGCGGCGCACGAGCGCTGTGCCGCGATCGGCGAGACAGGCCTCGACTTCTACCGCGAGGGGGCGCCGCGTGCCGACCAGGAACGCGCGTTTCGCGCTCAGATCGGGCTCGCGCGCGAGATGGGCAAGCCGCTCGTCATCCACACGCGCGCCGCCGACGACGACACGCTCGCTCTGCTCGCCGTCGAGGCGAGGGACGTGAGCGTCGTGCTGCACTGCTTCTCGATGCCCAACCGTCTGGAGGAGTGCCTGGATCGGGGCTACGCGATCTCCTTCGCCGGCAACGTCACCTACCCGAGCGCCAAGGATCTCGCCGACGCGGCGCGTGTCGTGCCAAACGAGCGCCTGCTCGTGGAGACCGACGCTCCCTACCTGACGCCGCAGGCGGTGCGCAAGCAGCGCAACCAGCCCGCATTCGTCGCCCACACGGCGGCGTTCGTCGCCGAGCGCCGGGGAGTGTCGGTGGCCGAGCTCGGAGCGGTCGTCGAGCGCAACGCCGCGCGCGTGTTCGGCTGGTAGCGCTTGCCCACGATGGTCGAGCCGCCCGGTCGCAGCGACTCACCCGGCGAGCCCTCGCAGGCGAGTCTGCGACGCATGCGCCGCTTCGGCGTCAAACCCGATCGCGACCTCGGTCAGAACTTCCTGATCGACTCGAACATCCTTGGGGTGATCGAGCGCGCCGCCGAGCTGGCGCCGCAGGATGTCGTGCTCGAGATAGGCGGTGGGCTCGGCGTCCTCACCGAGCACCTGGCGGCACGCGCCGCCCACGTCCACGTCGTCGAGATCGACGAGCGGCTGCACGATGCGCTGCTCGACGCCACCTCCTCCCACGCGAACGTGACAGTTCATTGGGCGGATGCGATGACCATGGATCTGGCGGCGCTCGCGCCGGCGCCAACCAAGGTGGTCGCCAACCTGCCCTACGGGGTCGCCGCCGGGGCGATCCTGCGCACGATCGAGGAGCTGGCGCTCGTGCAGCTGTGGGTGGCGATGGTGCAGCGTGAGGTGGGCGAGCGCCTGGCTGCCAAGCCCGCAAGCTCCGCCTACGGGCTTCCCTCCGCGATCGCGCAGCTGTCCTGCTCAGTGCGGGTGTTGCGGGCGATCCCGCGCACGGTGTTCCACCCGGTGCCCAACGTCGACTCGGTGCTCGTGGAGCTTCGCCGCCTGCGCCCTGCACCGCCGCCGGCGCTTCGAGCGCTCGCGGCGGGGGCGTTTGCGCATCGCCGCAAGACGCTCGCCGGCTCGCTCGCCCTGGCTGGAGGGGCCGGGGGACGCTCGCGCGAGCAGATCCGCGCCGCCCTTGCCGCGCTCGGCCACACCCCGGACGTGCGCGCCGAGCGCCTGGCGCCCGAGGACTTCCGCGCGCTCGCCGTGGCGCTCGATCTGATCGAGGGCGCGTGAGGCGGCTTCGCGCGGTCGCGCCGGCGAAGATCAACCTCGGCCTGTTCGTGGGGCGTGCGCGCGGCGACGGCAGGCACGAGCTCGTCAGCGTGATGCAGTCGATCTCGCTCGCCGACGAGCTGACGCTCGAGCTGGCGCCGCCCGAGCCCCCAGCATCGAAACCCTCACACCCTGAGGTGGCTGACGAGGTTCTCTGCCCGGGCTTTCCCGAGCTGGCGAGTCCCCACAACCTGGCGGCGCGCGCGCTGGCGGCGTTTCGCCGCGACACCGGCTGGGACCCCGGACCGCTGCGCCTGACGATCGACAAGCGGGTGCCCGTCGCCGCAGGCATGGGCGGAGGCTCGGGCGACGCAGCCGCCGCCCTGCGACTGGCGGCGCACGCCTCGGGGCTGGGGGATCGCTCGCTGCTGCGCAGGATCGCCGCCGGGCTCGGCGCCGACGTGCCTGCGCAGGTGGAGCCTGGACGCTGGCTGGCGCTCGGGGCGGGGGAGCGTCTGGAGGCGTTGCCCGACCCCGCCGAGCCGTTCGGCGTGCTCGTGCTCCCGCTTGCCCAGGCGCTGTCCACCGCCGCGGTTTACGCCGAGGCCGATCGTCTCGGGGTGGTGCGCTCGGCTGAGCGGTTGACCGATCTCCGCGGGCGGATACGGGGGGCGTTCGACGCCGGTGTGCCGCTGCCCGCCCAAGAGCTGCTCCACAACGACCTGCAACAGCCCGCCGTGTCGCTGTGCCCGCCGATCGCGGATGCGCTCGCCCACGCGCGCGCCGCTGGCGCCGACACGGTGCTCGTCAGCGGATCGGGACCCACCGTGCTGGGCTTGTTCGGCACCGACGACGGCCCCGAGCGCGCGCACGCGGCTGCCGCGCGCTTGGCGGGGCGCCATCCGCGCGCGGTTGCAGCCGTTCCGGTGGGCAGCGCCTTCGCGCACGTCGCCCCGGTACGCAACAATGAGCCTCTGAATCCTCAGCAGTGATGCGCGCACAGCGCAGTCCGCGCCGCCTGGCTCGAGTCGCTAGATGACCAACGACACCGTCACCAACCTGGTCGCCGTTTGCGCCGTCGTCTTCGGCCTGGCGCTTTACGCCGGCTTGATCCTCGTGCCTGCATGGGGCTCCTATGCGCGCCTGTGGCAGCGCCTCACCGCGACGCTGCTGTCGCTGTACGTGCTCGCGGTGCTCGTCGGGACGGGTGTGCTCGGGGCGCTGTTGATCGTCTACTTCTGGGGCTGAACCGGTGTCAGAGCTCGCGGCACTGGACGCCGTCACCGAGGCGGTGGAGTCTGGCGCCGGGCTGCCCGAGGTCGTCAGGGCGGCGTCGCGGGCGCTCGACGCGAGCATCGCCGTAACCGACTCCACGGGCGCCGCCATCGCCGTGGCGGCACGCTCGAGCGCCGAGGAGCGCACCCTGTTGGCAGCCGGAGACGGCGTGCTCACCCTGCCTCTGCGTGTTGCCGATGCGGTGGTGGGCTCGTTGCGCATGCGCACCCGCTCTGAGCTGAGCCCGCTCGCCCAACGCCTGCTGCTGACGATCATCGCCTCGGAGGTCGAGCGCGTGCGCGCCCCCGACGTGGCGTCCGAGACAGCCGCGACGGAGTTCCTGCGCGCCGCGTTCGACAGCGGCGGCGAACGCCTTGGACGCGAGGAGCTGCTCTCCCGTGCGCGCGAGCTGTCGCTCGACCTCGGTGAGGGAGCGAGCGTGATCGTCGCGCGCGCCCATCCCCAGTCCCCCACCGAGGAGGGCTGGCGGGCACGCGCTCGCACGATCGCCGAGCGCGGCGCCCGTGCGGTGGCTGCGCGCTCGCTCGCCTCGATCTCCGAGCGCGACGTGGGAGCCGGCGTGGAGATCCTGCTGCTCGTTCCCGGCGGCAACCAGCCCGTGGCGGCGCGTGCCGCCGAGGCGGTGTTGCGCGAGCTGGAGAGCGGGCTTTCCGGCTACACGTTCGCGCTCGGGCGCAGCCGCATCGCAGTCGACCCCTCCGAGCTGCCGCGTGCCGCCGCCGAGGCGCTGCTCGCCAGCAACGTCGCCGAGGGGCGCCCGGAGGGCAACACGCTCGCCTTCGAGGAAACCGGCGCCTACCGACTGCTGCTGAGCGCGATGAGCGAGAACCCCAGCGAGCTGCAGAGCTTCTACGAGGAGACCGTCGAGCCGCTCGTCGCCTATGACGAGCAGTACGAGACCAACCTGCTCCAAACGCTCGAGGCGTTTCTGGAGGCGGACGGCAACGTGGCGGGCACCGCCCAGCGCCTGTACACCCACAGGCACACCATCTACTACCGCCTGGAGCGCGTGCGCGAGCTGACCGGGCTGGATGTCGCCTCCAGCGAAGGGCGCGAGAAGCTGAGCCTCGGCCTGAAGGCGATGCGCGTGCTCGGCATTCCCTCGGCGCGCGGCCCCGCCTCCGAGGACGGGGTGCGTGCCGGGCGGGTCCCACGCGGAGGGTCTCGGCGGGCGTGACGCCGATAGCATCTCTGGAGCCGTCATTGGGGGGTCGTCCAATGGCAGGACATCAGGTTTTGGTCCTGAGAATCGGGGTTCGAATCCCTGCCCCCCAGTAGCCGATTAGAGTCTGCGCATGGCCGCCGCCCCAACCGTCGTGATCCTCGCCGCCGGGCAGGGGACGCGGATGCGCTCGAGCAGGCCGAAGGTGCTGCACGAGCTGTGCGGGCTGCCGATGATCCTGTGGCCGGTGCGAGCCGCGCTCGCCGCGGGCGCGGGGCGCGTCGTCGTCGTGGACTCTCCGGAGCGTCCGCTGCGGGACGCGATGCCCGACGGCGTGGAAACGGTCGTGCAGCCGCAGTCCGACGGCACCGGTGGCGCCGTGCGGGCCGCCGCCGAGGCGATCGATCCGGGCGCGCCGGTTGTGGTGTTGAGCGGCGACGTGCCGCTCGTGAGCGCGGAGGCGATCCGCGATCTGGTGGACGCCCACGTGAGCTCGGGCGCGGCTGCCACGATGGTGACCACCGTCCTCGACGATCCGAGCGGATACGGGCGTGTGCTGCGAGGCGATGACGGATCGGTGTTGCGCGTCGTGGAGACCAAGACAACCGGTGACGCCAGCGCGCAGGAGCTGGAGATCCGGGAGGTGAACACCGGCATCTACGCGTTCGACGGCAACGCTCTGTTGTCCGCGCTGCCGCGACTCAGCGCCGACAACGCACAGGGCGAGCTCTACCTGCCGCAGGCGCTCGACCTCCTGCGTGCCGAAGGCGCCACGGTTGCCGCCCACCTCGTGCAAGACGAGCGTCTGGTGCTCGGCGTCAACGACCGTGTCGCCCTCGCCCAGGTGAGGGCGATCGCCCAGCAGGCGATCTGTGAGCGGCACATGCGCGCCGGGGTGAGTGTGGTCGATCCGGCGAACACCGTCATCGATGTGGATGTCGAGATCGGCCAGGACGCTCTCATCGAGCCGGGCAGCGCCTTGAGGGGAGCCACCGTGGTGGCGAGGGGCGCGATTGTGGGTCCCCACACAACCGTGCTCGACAGCCGCATCGGCGAGGGCGCGTGCGTCCGCGTTTCGTGGCTCGAGCAGGCGGTGCTCCACGCCGGGGTGACGGTTGGCCCGTTTGCCTATCTGCGCCCGGGCGCAGAGCTGCACGAGGGCGCCAAGGCGGGGACGTTCGTGGAGATCAAGAACTCGCAGGTGGGTGCGGGCGCGAAGGTGCCCCACCTCTCCTACATCGGCGACGCCGACATCGGCGAGAGCTCGAATCTGGGCGCGGGCACGATCACCGCCAACTACGACGGGCGCGCCAAGCACCGGACGACGATCGGCAGCAGGGTGCGCGGCGGCGTCGACACGGCGTTCGTGGCGCCGGTGACGGTTGGCGACGACGCCTACACGGCAGCCGGCTCGGTCATAACAGAGGATGTTCCAGCGGGGGCGCTCGCGGTCGCGCGCTCGCGCCAGCGCAACGTCGAGGGCTACAACGAGCGAACGGGGGACGGCGGTTTACACTCCAAGTGACATGAGTAGCGCGATCGACACGCGCAGCCAAACGCTCCGCACCAGCCTGCCGATCGACTACGACAAGCGGCTGATGCTGTTCTCCGGGCGCGCCAACCCGCAGCTTGCGCGCGACATCGCCGAGAAGCTCGGCGTGGACAGCGGTCCGGTGACGCTCAAGACGTTCTCCAACGGCGAGGTGTACTGCCGCTACGAGGAGTCCATCCGCGGCGCGGACGTGTTCATCGTGCAGTCCACGTGCGGCAACCCCCAGACCGGGGTCACCGCCAACGACTCGCTGATGGAGCTGATGTTCATGATCGACGCCGCCGTCGGCGCATCCGCGCACCGCGTGATCGCCGTGACGCCCTGGTTCGGCTACTCGCGCCAGGACAAGAAGTCGGCGCCGAGGGAGCCGATCTCCGCCCGCCTGGTGGCGCGCATGCTCGAGGCGGCGGGCGCCGACCGCGTGCTCACGATGGACCTGCACGCCGGCCAGATCCAGGGCTTCTTCCAGAAGCCCGTGGATCACATGACGGCGCTGTTCATGCTCACGCAGTACTTCGACGACCTCGGCCTCTCCGACCTCGTCGTGGTGGCGCCGGACGCCGGCAGGGTGAAGCTCAACAAGAAGTTCGCCTCGATCATCGGCGCCGAGCTGGCGATCCTCGACAAGGAGCGCCCCGCCCAGCAGGTGGCGGAGATCGGGTATGTGATCGGCGAGGTGCGCGGCAAGAACGCGGTGATCGTCGACGACATGATCGACACTGCCGGCACGCTCAAGGCAGCCGCCCGCACGGTGCTCGAAGCGGGAGCCACCAGCGTCTACGCCGCCGCCACGCACGCGGTGCTGTCCGGCAACGCGTTCACCAACCTCGCCGAATCGGGGTTGAAGGAGATCGTCGTCACCGACACGATCCCGATTCGTCCGGGAGCGCCGAACAACATCCGCGTGCTGCCCTGCGCCGAGCTCTTGACCGACTCGATCCGCCGCATCTTCACCGACGACTCCGTCAGCGAAGTGTTCGGTGGCGAGAACCAGCTCTTTTGAGCGCTGAGCTCGCCGCCAGGGGGCCGTCAGCCCCCAGGACTCCGGGCGCCTGGTTTCGAGCCCAGCGGCGGCGGCTGCGACCGATCCACTACGCGTTGCTCGCGCTCGCGCTCGCGCTGTTCGTGGCGGTCAGCATCCTGCTCGCTCGCTTCCTCTCCACCGAGAACGTCGAACGCGACGACGTGCTCGCCGTTCTGGTGGCGCAGGCGTCGGGAAACGCGAACGGCGTGCTCGCCAAGCTGGACGGCTGCCGCTCGATGCCCGCGTGCGCCGCCACGGTGCGGTCCAACGCCACGCGTCTGCGGCGCGCCGGCTCGGTGAAGATCCTCTCGCTCACCTCCCACACCGCCTACTCGCTGTCCGCCTCACACGGCACGACGCGTGTCGCCTGGACGGTGATTGGCCGGCTCCCCGTGGTGCAATGCGTGCAGGTCACACGCACCGGTGACTTCCTCACGGGCGTGTCCGTGACGCTCTCCTCGATCAGCTCTCCCATCCCGAACGAAGCAGATTGCTAAAGTGCTCGCCTTCGTATGGCGAGCACAACCACAAGCAAGCTCGAGGTAGCCAGCCGCAGCGCGGACGGGTCGCGTGCAGCGCGCCGCCTGCGCCGCACCGGGCGCATCCCGGGCGTGCTCTACGGCGGGGGCTCCGAGCCGCTCTGCTTCGACGTCGACGCGCGTGAGCTGCGACTGGCGCTCGCCAGCGCGGGCGCGGTGATGGATGTTTGCGTCGACGGCGCGAAGCCGACGCCCGCCGTCCTCAAGGAGGCTCAGCGCGACCCCGTGCGCGGGCACACCACGCACGTCGATCTGCTCCGAGTGAACCTGAACCAGCCGATCCACGCAGTCGTGCCGCTCGAACTGGAGGGCGTCGACGACGCTCCGGGCGTACGGCAGGGCGGCATCCTCGAGCACCTCGTGCGCGAGCTGAACATCGAAGCGCTCCCCACGGCGATCCCCGAGGCGATCGTGCACGCGGTGGGCGAGATGGAAGTCGGCGAGACGCTCACGCGCGCCTCCATCGTCGCACCCGAGGGCGTCACCCTTCTGGATGAAGAGGAGATTGTCATCGCGACGATCTCCGCACCTCGCCTGCAGGCCGAAGTCGAGGCCGAAATCGAAGGCGAGACCGAGCTCGTGGGCGAGGCCGAGGGCGGCGAGCAGGCCGCCGAGGGCTCCTCCTCCGAGGAGTAGCTCCTGAAGCTCTTCCGTGGCGGCTCAGCCATCGATTGGCTGATCGTCGGCTTGGGCAATCCAGGTCGGCAGTACGCCAAGACACGCCACAACGTCGGCTTCATGGTCGCCGAGGAGCTCGCCGAGCGCTGGGATCTGGCGCGCGCCAAGGATCGCTTTCGCGGGGCGCTCGCCGAGGGGAGGGCGGGATCGGCTCGGGTTGCCGTCCTGTGCCCGCAGACCTATATGAACGACGCAGGCCGCTCGGTCGGCCCGGCGCGCGGCTCGTTCAAGCTGCCATTGGAGCGCGTGCTCGTCGTGCACGACGAGATCGACCTGCCGTTTGGCGAGATCCGCTCGCGCGTCGGCGGCGGGCTGGCTGGCCACAACGGCCTGAAGTCGCTCAAGCGCGAGCTCGGCTCCGCGGAGTTTTCACGCGTGCGCGTGGGAGTCGGCCGTCCCGAGTCAACCGACCCGGAGATCGTGTCCGCCTATGTGCTCGGTCGCTTCAGCGAGCCGGCAGACGAAGTCCAGGGTTTGATCGCAAACGCTTGCGACGAGGTTGAACGCGTCGTGCTAGGTGAATGAGCAGTAGATGGCTCTTCGCTCCCTTCTAGGCGCATTCGAGCAGGACCCTGGAGGCGTAAAGCTCGCCGAGGACGGCGGCCATGCGTTCGTGTCGTCCTCGCTGCGCCCATACGCGGTGGCGGCGCTTGCCGATCGCAATCCCGAGCGCCCGGTGCTCGTGGTGGTGGGCGATGACCGCGCTGCCCGCGACCTGGCGTCCGACCTGCGCGCGTGGGTTGCGCCCCGGCGGGTGCGCTGGTATCCGTCGCGCGGCGTCGCCTACGAGTCGCACCTCAGCCCGCCGCCCCACCTGACGGGGTTGCGGATCGCCGCGCTGGACTCGCTGCTCGCCTCCGACGCGGCGGCTTCGGGCAGCGGGCGGTCGCGTGGCGGGAGTCCCGATGGCACCTCCTGCGAGATCTCCGCGCCGGTTGTGGTGGTGTCGGCGGTTGCCCTCTCCGAGAAGGTGCCCGACCCGGAGCTGCGCCCGCACTCGATCACGTTGCACGTCGGCGAGCTGCTCGACCTGGATGAGTTCGCCGGCGAGCTCGTGGCTGCCGGATATGAGCGTGTCGATCAGGTGGACGAGCGCGGCCAGTTCGCGATGCGCGGCGGGCTGCTCGACGTGTTCCCCGCCACCGAGGAGCGCGCTGTGCGGGTGGACATGTTCGACATCGAGATCGAATCGTTGCGCTGGTTCTCGACGTTCACCCAGCGCTCGCTCGGCGACGTGCAGGAGGTGGAGATCGCCCCGGCAGCCGAGCTTGCCGCCGAGCATCGCGAGCTTGCGGAGATAGCCGCCGCCACCGGCGCTCTGCGCGCCCCGGACGGTGAGGGGGAGGAGCAGGCCGG
Source organism: Solirubrobacteraceae bacterium (assembly GCA_051955355.1). Taxonomy (GTDB): domain Bacteria; phylum Actinomycetota; class Thermoleophilia; order Solirubrobacterales; family Solirubrobacteraceae; genus Palsa-744. Next base: position 28,684 of record JBQCGU010000003.1, read on the forward strand.
AGGCAAGCGTGCGGATGTCGCCGAGCTGCTGCCGGTCGATCGCTTCGGCGCCCTGCTCGATCTCGTGGGCGCCGACACGGAGCTGATCGTGGCTGCCGAGGAGGAGCTCACGCCGGCACTCGCCGACCACTGGAGCGACGTGTGCGCGGCGATCCACGACGAGGACGCCCGTCACCTTTACGTCAGTCCCGAGCAGGTGCGCGACGATCTCGACCGCCGCGCCCGCATCTGGCTGTCGTCGATCTCATCCAACCAGGAGGTGGAGCTGCGCGCACAGGCGGCAGACACCGCCGCGCGCACGCTCGGCGAGGCCGAGCCGGAGCTCGAGAAGCTCGTGCGCTCGGGCTATCGCACGGTCGTGGCGTTCCCCAGGCGCGGGGAGGGCGAGCGCGCCGCCTACAACCTTGGACGGCTGAAAGCGTCGTGGCTGGACGGAGAGGTGGACGTTGGCGCCACGCCCTCCGAGCCATCGCTGCGCTTTGCCGCGGCGAGCCTGCGCGAGGGGTTCGTCGCGCCTTCGCTGAAGCTCGCGGTGTTCCCCGAGCACCGCCTGCTGCGCCGCCGCCGCGCAGGCGGAGCGGCGCCTTCAGGACCGGCGCGGCGCGGAGCGCTGCGCTCGTTCACCGAGCTTCGCACGGGCGACATCGTCGTGCACGAGGATCACGGCATCGCGCGCTTTGCCGGTTTCGAGACGCGCACGGTGGGCGGCATAACGCGCGACTACCTGTACCTCGAATACCAGGGCGACGACCGCGTGTATGTCCCCACCGACCAGCTCGCCAAGATCTCGCGCTATGTCGGCGCCTCCGGTGCGGCTGACGCCCCGCCGCTGTCCAAGCTCGGCGGCAGCCGCTGGGAGGCGATGAAGGCGCGCGCCCGTCGTGCGGCGCAGGAGCTCGCCGGCGAGCTGCTCAGCCTCTACGCCGAGCGCCGCCGCCGCAGCGGCCACGCCTTCGAGCCCGACTCCGACTGGCAGCGCGAGTTCGAGCAGCGCTTCCCGTTCACCGAGACACCCGACCAGATGGAAGCGATCGAACAGGTCAAGGGCGACATGGAATCCCCACGTCCGATGGATCGCCTGGTGTGCGGCGACGTGGGATACGGCAAGACCGAGGTGGCGCTGCGCGCCGCCTTCAAGGCAGCCACACAGGGCAAGCAGGTGCTGATGCTGGTGCCCACGACGATCCTCGCCCAGCAGCACTACGGCACCTTCTCCGAGCGCCTCTCCGACTACCCGGTGACGCTCGAGCACGTCTCCCGCTTCCGCTCCGCCGCGGAGCAGAAGGCGGCTCTGGAGGGCTTCGCGCAGGGCCGCGTGGACATCCTGATCGGCACGCACCGCCTCCTTTCCCGCGACGTGCGTCCCAAGGACCTGGGCCTGCTGATCGTCGACGAGGAGCAGCGCTTCGGGGTCAAGCAGAAGGAGCTGCTGCGCCAGCTCAAGCTCAAGGTGGACGTGATCTCGATGTCCGCCACGCCGATCCCGCGCACGCTTCAGATGTCGCTCGCCGGCTTGCGCGAGATCTCGGTGATCGAGACCCCGCCCGAAGGGCGCCGGCCTGTGAAGACCTACATCGGCGAGTACGAGGAGGAGCTCGTCAAGCGGGCGATCGAGCGCGAGCACGGGCGCGGCGGGCAGGTGTTCTTCCTGCACAACCGCATCCCGACGATCGAGGAGACCGCAGAGCGGCTGCGCGCGCTGTGCCCGGGCGTGCGCGTGGCGGTTGCCCACGGCCAGATGGGCGAGGGCGAGCTCGAGGCGGTGATGATGGACTACCTGCGCGGCGGCGCCGACGTGCTCGTGTGCACGTCGATCATCGAGTCGGGCATCGACATCCCGCAGGCGAACACGCTGATCGTCGAGCACGCCGACCGCTTCGGGTTGGCTCAGCTCTACCAGATACGCGGGCGGGTGGGCCGCAGCCGCGAGCGGGCTTACGCTTACCTGCTGTACGACTCCGCCGCTGCGCTCACGCCCGACGCCGCTCAGCGCCTGGCGGCGCTGTCGGACTACACCGAGCTGGGCGCGGGCTTTCAGGTGGCGATGCGCGACCTGGAGATCCGCGGCGCGGGCAACCTGCTCGGCGACGAGCAGTCCGGTCACGTCGCCGCGCTCGGGTTCGAGCTCTACCTGCAGATGCTCGACGAGGCTGTGCGCCAGGCGGGCGCCGCCGACGGGGCCGATGCCGAGGAGGAGCTGCCCGAGCCGGTGCGCCTGGACGTCAACGTCAACGCCTACGTCCCGCCCGACTACGTGCCCTATGAGCAGGCGAAGATCGAGATCCACCGTCGGGTTGCCTCGGCGGTGGAGCTGGCGGAAGTCGAGCGTCTGCGCGAGGAGCTCGAGGACCGCTTCGGCCCGGTGCCCGAGCCGCTTGGCAACCTGCTCTCGCTCCAGCGGGCGCGGATCAAGTTCGGGCAGTCCGGCGCGCGGGCGGTCAGCTTCCGCGGCGATCGCCTGGCGGTGACCCCGATCGAGCTGGACTCCGCGCGCGCCAAGCGCCTGCACTCCGAGATGCCCGAGGCGCTCTACGAATCGGGCCGCTCCCAGGTGTCGGTGCGTGTGCCGCGCGAGGGCGAGGAGCGCTTCCCGACGGTGGTGCGCGCCGCCGACGTGATCCTCGCGCTGACGCGCGAGGCGGCGTAGGCGCTTTCGAGTTTTTAGAAACTAATTAAGCGCCGCCGATCGCTTTTCGCTACAGTGCTCGCGTCGTGCGAAAACTATCGGGTCAAATCGCGGCGCTCGGCGCCGTTTTGCTTACCGGCACCACGCTTGCCGCCTGCGGAGGCATTCCGGGCGACGCGGTGGTGAGCGTCAACGGCGACTCGATAACCAACTCCACCTACCACCACTGGCTTGCCGTGGCAGCAGCCTCAGGCGCGCCCGCGACCGGCAAGTCCAAGGCGGTGGTTCCCGATCCGCCCACCTACAGCAAATGCGTAGCGCACCTCAAGGAAACTGCGCCCAAGCCCGCCAAGGGCCAGCCCGCGCCGACCGAAGCGACGTTCAAGGCGCAGTGCGAACAGCAGTACACGGCGCTCAAGCAGGAGGTGCTGGGCTTTCTGATCTCCGCTGACTGGGTGCTCGGCGAGGCCGGCGAACAGGGCGTGAAAGTGTCCGACGCCGAAGTCGAGAAGCAGTTCAACACGATCAAGAAGCAGCAGTTCCCCAAGGAAGCCGACTTCCAGAAGTTCCTTGCCAACACCGGCCAGACGGTGTCCGACCTGCTGCTGCGCGTGAAGCTGAACCTGCTGTCCACCAAGATCCAGCAGAAGATCAGCAAGAAGGCGGGAAAGAAACCGTCGCAGAAGGAAGTTCAGTCCTACTACGAACAGCACAAGCAGCAGTTCGGTCAGCCGGAAAAGCGAAACATCCTGGTGGTTCTCACCAAGACACAGGCGCAGGCTGAAAAAGCCAAGCAGGAACTGCAGTCGGGCAAGAGCTTTGCGAGCGTCGCCAAGAAGGACTCCATCGATCCGGTCAGCAAGTCCGCCGGAGGCGCGCTCAACGGTATCGCCAAGGGCCAGGAGGCCAAGTCGCTCGACGAAGCGATCTTCAAGGCCAAGCTGAACACGTTGACCGGTCCGATCAAGACTCCGTTCGGCTACGACGTGTTCGAAGTGAAGAAGACGCTCCCGCCGAGCCAGCAGACGCTCGCCCAGGTGAGGTCTTCGATCGAACAGCAGCTCACTGCTCAGAATCAGCAGAAGTCGCTCAGCGACTTCGTCAAGGAATTCCGCAAGAAGTGGACGGGTCGCACGGAATGCCGCAGCCAGTACATGGTGCAGGACTGCAAGGGCTACAAAGCCCCCAAGACCCCGACGATGCCGCCGACGACGCCCGCTCCGTCGCAGACGACGAGCACTCCGTCGACCACCACCACCAGCGGCAAGAAGTAGCCGACAGCCCCGCTCGGGGCTGTGCGCAGAGGCTTGTCCAGCTCCGACATCGCAGAGTCCGTCCGGGCGCTCGACGCGCTCACGCGCAAGCTGCGTCGCGAGTGCCCCTGGGATCGCGAGCAGGATGAGCGCTCGATCGTGCCGCACACCGTCGAGGAGGCGTATGAGCTTGCCGATGCAGCCAACCACGGCGACGACGCCAAGCTGCTCGACGAGCTCGGCGACGTCCTCTTCCAGGTGTGCTTCCTGTCGCTGCTGCTCGAGGAGCGCGGCACCGGCGACATGGCGCAGGTGGCGGAGCACTGTCGGCAGAAGCTGATTCGCCGCCATCCCCACGTCTTCGGGGAGGCAGAAGTCGCCGATGCCGCCGGAGTGCTGCGCAACTGGGATGAGATCAAGGCGCAGGAGCCGGGACGCGAGCAGGGCGTCTTCGGTGAGGTGCCCGAGAACCTGCCCGCGCTGCTCTATGCCCGAAAGCTCCAACGCCGGGCCGCCTCGGCGGGCTTGCACCCCCGGGCAGACGCGCAGCGCGCGGATGCGGAATGCTTCAACGAGATCGGAAACCGCCTGTTCGCGCTCGTTGACGAGGCGCGGCGCATGCAGGTCGATCCCGAGCTCGCCCTGCGCGCAGCCGCACAGCGATTCCGCCAACAGATGGGAGATCAATGAGCCAGATCGAGAGAGTCCACGCCCGTCAGATCCTCGACAGCCGCGGCAACCCGACGGTCGAGGTCGAGGTGGGGCTGCGCTCGGGCGCCCACGGCCACGCAGCGGTGCCCTCGGGCGCCTCCACCGGCGAGTTCGAGGCAACGGAGCTGCGCGACGGCGGGGATCTCTGGATGGGCAAGGGCGTCACGCGCGCGGTTGCCAACGTCGACGGTGAGATCGCGCGCGCTGTGGTGGGGATCGACGCCTCCGATCAGAAGGCGCTCGACGACGCCTTGATCGCGCTCGACGGCACCCCGAACAAGTCGCGGCTGGGCGCCAACGCGATCCTTGGAGTGTCGCTCGCATGCGCGCACGCCCAGGCAGCCGAGGAGGGACTGCCGTTGTGGCGCTACCTCGGAGGCGAAGCCGCACGGGTGCTGCCCGTCCCGATGATGAACGTGCTCAACGGCGGCGCTCACGCGGACAACAAGGTTGACTTTCAGGAGTTCATGATCGTCCCGTGCGGCGCGGAGAGCTTCTCGGAGTGCCTGCGCATGGGAGCGGAGGTGTTCCACGCGCTCAAGCGCACCCTGCACGATCGCGGCTTGGGAACGGCGGTAGGCGACGAGGGGGGCTTCGCCCCCGACCTGTCTTCGAACGAGGAGGCGTTGCAGATGCTCGTCGCGGGCATCGAGGCAGCCGGCTATCAGCCCGGTTCAGACGTGGCGATCGCGCTGGACCCAGCCACGAGCGAGCTCCATCGCGACGGGTGCTATGCGCTCGAGCACGAGGGTCGCACGCTCAGCGCCGCCGAGCTCGCCGACTACTGGGCGGATCTTTGCGCGCGCTACCCGATCCTCTCGATCGAGGACGGCATGGACGAGCAGGACTGGGACGGCTGGAAGACGCTCACAGAGCGCATCGGCTCGAGCGTTCAGCTCGTGGGAGACGATCTGTTCGTCACGAACACCGAGCGGCTGAAGCGAGGGATCGACAGCGGTGTCGCCAACTCGATCCTGATCAAGGTCAATCAGATCGGCACGCTTTCGGAGACGCTCGCTGCGATCGCGATGGCGCGCGAGGCGGGCTACACCGCCGTCATGAGCCACCGCTCCGGTGAGACCGAGGATGTCACGATCGCCGACCTCGCGGTGGCGACCGGCTGCGGTCAGATCAAGACGGGGGCGCCCTCGCGCTCGGATCGCGTCGCCAAGTACAACCAGCTGCTGCGCATCGAGGAGCAGCTGGGCTCCGACGCCGTGTTCCCGGGGCGGTCGGTGTTCCGCAGCTAGAAGGAACACGGAGGTTGACGGCGAATGCGACCCCATGCCCGCCGCATCAGCCTCCGCCAGCCGGCCCGCCGCCAGGCGTCCTGTCGTTGCCCAGATCCGCTGGGACAGGGTGGGGCGCATCGCGATGCTCTGTGTGCTGGCGGCGATCGCCTACCTGTATCTGAACGGCGCCCTGTCGCTGATGTCGGCTTGGAAAGAGTCAAGGCGCGACAGCGCCCAGGTGTTGAGGCTCGAACGACAGGGTCGAGTGCTGATGCGCCAGCACGCCGCGTTGGTTGCCCAGGGGTCTGTTCAAGCGCAGGCGCGCAAGCTCGGGATGATCCGTCCGGGCGAGCTGACGTTCGTGGTGAGCGGCCTGCCGAGCAACTGACGCGCTGCTAGCCTCGCCGGCAGTGTCGGCGTTCGAGAGCGCAATCCACCAATGGCGGCGGGGCGAGCGCAGGCTGGCGCAGGTGCCGCCGGAGCAGGCGCGCCTGCTCGGACGGGTGACCGACGTGCTCGTCGCGGAGCTGCGCCGACGGTTGGGCGGTCGCTTCACGGCGGAAGAGCTGGCGGAGCTCTACGACCGAGGCACGTCGTGGTGCCTGCAAATCGCGATGGACACCGCCCCAGCCGATCCGTGGGCGTGGGACTCGAGCACGGTGGTGGACGCCGCGTTCGCGCGCTACGTGCGCGAGGCGGTCGACTACGCTGGCGGCCGGCGCATCCCCGCCGAGAGCTAGTCCTCCTCGGCGTCCTCGGAAGCGCGCCGGATCACGATCTGTTCCTCTTCAACCACCACTGTGACGGGGCGGTGGCCAGCCCAGTGCTCAGCGTAGACGGGGTTCTCCTGAATGGCGGGGTCGAGCCACAAGCCATACCCCTCCTCGCCGTGGTCGAACGTCCCTTCCAGGGGCTCTGAGCTGCGCGAGCTCGACCGGCGCCCACGGCGGCTGCGCCGGCGCCTGCGCGTGCCGCCCTCCTCGGCGTCTTCGGCTTCGCCGGCTTGCGCCTCAGCGCGCGCCTGCTCGGCTGCCGCCTCGAGTTCGGCTGCGATCAGCTCGTCGTCCTCGGCGCGAAGATCGATCTCCTCGGGGAACGCGGGTGTGCTGGTGGAGCCCTCGGCGGGGGCGTCCTCGCCAAGCAGATCGTTCTGGCGCTTGAACTGCTCGATCTCCTGCACGGTCACCTCCAGCTGGTGAGCCACCCAGGCGTCGGTGCGGCCTTGGCGCACCCAGCTGCGGATCTGGTTGAGGTGGGGGCGTAGCGATCTGCGAGCCATGAACGGCGGGGAGACTAGCGCATGCCTCTCGCCGACGTTTGCTCCGCACCCCGCCCCCGGCGTTCGGGTCGTCGGGACACTATGCTTGCCGTAAGGCGAGAGCGGGGGTCTCGCCCTATGCCAATGGCAACTTGGAAGGGGAGCACCCCATGCTCGTTCTCACGCGCAAGCCCAACCAGAGCATCATGATCGGCGACAACATCGAGGTGTCGGTGCTGTCGGTGGTGGGCGAGAAGGTCCGTATTGGCATCCACGCTCCGCAAGACATCGCTGTGTTCCGAACCGAGATATACGTCGAGCTCGAGCAGGGAGACGCGCGCGAGCGCGGCCCCGCAGGCGGTGGCGTGCGCGCCGAGGTGGACGACGCTCTGACTCAGCTGCGCGAGAGCGGCGCTAGCTGAGCAGCAGATAGAGCGTCTTGAACATGACCACGGTGACTATCGCCGCGGTCAGCACGAGCGTGAGTACGAGCAGCGCGAAGCGCATCGACCCGTGCTTGTGGCGCCGCTCGGTTTCGCGCTTGATCGTCCGCTGCTCGGCGGTGCGGCGCAGCGACGCTCGCCGGTGGCGCTCGGCGGAGATCTCGCGGGCGAACGCCCGCTCGATCTCCGCAAGGCTCTTCATGCGCATGGGCGGCTAGGCGACCGGGGCCTTGCCCTCGGCGCGCTCATACACCTGCACGAAGCGCAGGTAGTTCTCGGCGATCTGCTGGGCTCCCACCGACCGTTCGATCTTGCCGTCGACGTACTGCTTGAGCGGGTTCCACCAGATCGAGCGACCGATCGCAAAGCCGACGAAGCCGTCAACAGGCGCGGCCTGCTCGAGCCAGTGGTCGACCTTGGCGTCGTCGGCGCCGCGGCCAAGCACCACGCACACAACGCCGTCGCGCCCGCCCGAACGGGCTTGCGCGACGAGCATCTCGCAGTCGGAGCGCTCGTCCACGCCCTCGATCTTCCAGATGTCCACCTCGATGCCCGCATCCTGAATCTCGGCGATCGCCCTGCGCATCAGCTCGGGGCGCAGCTCGGCGTCGTAGCGGTCTGAGTCGCCGTTCACCGCCTGCAGCTGGGAGTCCTCGGCGGGCACGAGCAGCTCGAACAGGAACTTGCGCTCGCGCGCGCGCAGCCAGTCGGACAGCCGCCTCAGCTTGTCGAGCTGCTCGCGGTTCTCGGCAGCGTCCCCGTCGGGGTTGTAGCGGACGAGCACCTTGGTGAAGTCCGGGTCGAGCTTCTCGATGTGCTCGCCGAACTGATCGCCGTACTCGAAGTCGAACATGTTCTGGCCGCTGCGCTCGGCGGGCATCGCCAGCTTCAAGCCCTGGGCGCGCGCTTCGGCGGGCACGCTGCCGCCGAACTGCTCGTCGACGAGCACTCCCGTCACCGACGGCTCGGCGCCTGTGGCGATGGCGCGTTGCAAGCCCTCGAAGATGAGGTGCTTGGCGTCGGCGATCATCGCTGTCTGCTCGTCGTCCGGGGTGCCCTCGATGCCGAAGAACTTCTTCTGGAATGACCCCCGATGGTCGAACGCGAGGATGTAGAGCTTCTTGTCGTAGCCGAGTTGCATCAATCGGTTTCCTTTGGCTTTTGCAGTCTGCGAAGCGCCTCGTCGGAGCTCGCGCGCCGGCGCGAAGGGTGCGACGAGGGCAACTGAAGACTCTATCGCCGCGCGCTGCCCAAGTGCGGGCGCGTCGCGCGTGCTGGGCGGCAAAGCGAGTGTTGCTGCCTACCGCGTCTGCGCGCGGTGACCTTAGAATGGATTGATGCCCTCGGGTGCTGATCTATTCGTGGTGTGCAAGAAGTGCGGATCTGAGGTCAGCCCCTACATCACCGAGTGCCCTTACTGTGGGCATCGTCTGCGCCGCCGCGCCCCCAAGCTTCCGCGCGAGCGCGGGTCGCGCTCGATAGGAGGCAAGCTGCTGCGGCGAGCGTCGCTCGGGCGTATGCGCAGGGGCGAGATCGAAGGGGTGCGTGTGGATGCGCCGCCATACGCCACCACCGCGCTCGTCGCAGGCGCGTGTGGGTTGTGGATTGCGGGGGAGGGCGGTTACGTGAACCTCGCGAAGCTGATGGTGATCGGGCCGCTGCACGGCGAGTGGTGGCGCCTGCTCACGAACCAGTTCGTGTATGGGCGCGGCTTTTCGAGCGGACTGTTCATGTTCGCGACGCTGTTCGCCGTAGCTCTGTTCGGCTGGTTGCTCGAGCGGCGCCATGGGCCGGTGCTCGTCGTGGCGCTGTTCTTCGCGGCGGGCGTGGCGGGCGCACTCGCGGCAGAGGCTGCATATCCGGTGGCGGTCGTCAGTGGCGCCAGCGCGGGCGCGCTGGCGCTGCTGGGAGCCTGGGTGGGGCCAGACCTGCGTGCGGCGAGGCTCGGCGAGTATTACGAGGGCGATCTGCTGGGGACGGCGGCGATGGCGGCGGTCCTGTTGGCGCTCCCGTTCGTGCGTCCCGAGGCGAGCTGGCTGGCGGGAGTCACGGGTGGGGCGCTCGGCTTGACGCTCGGTCTGGGTTTGAGTCGCACCCGCGCCCTGTGAGGCGGGGGGCTCCCCCGCCTATCATTGGCGGGGTTGTCGCACGAAGAGCCCTACACAGCAGCTGAGGTGGACGCCGGGCTGGGCGTGCTGCGCGAGCCGGGCAGGTTGGCGCATGCTCAGGAGGTGGTGATGCACGCGCTTCCGAGCTTGCAACGCATCCTCGCCCAGGCGCTGGAGGAGGGTGGGTGGTTCGGCACGGCGCACGACGCGGAGGTGAGCCGCGCTTGCGGCGTCGGCGACGAGCGCGAGCGCGAGGCGGCGGTGAGCACGCTCGTCGCCGAGCAAACCCGCCTTGGGATGTTCGTCGGAGTGACGGTGGGCTTCGAGCTCGCGCGCGAGCTCGAGCGTGGACGCGAGCGGAATCGGGGATGACACCATGCCGATGACTCATGCTGTTGTGTTGATCGAGGCTGAGCGCGATGCGTTGCCCACGCTTGGTGGAGAGCTGGCGGACATCGACGGTGTGGCGGAGGCGTACTCGGTCACCGGCCAGTGGGATTTCGTGGCGATCGTGCGAGTGCCCGATCACGAGCAGCTGGCAGACGTCGTCACCGGTCGGATCGGTCAGCTGGCGGGCGTGGCGCGCACGCAGACGATGGTGGCGTTCGCCGCCTTCTCCCGGCACGACCTCGAGGCGCTGTTCTCGATCGGCCAGTAGGACGCTCGCCGAGCGCGGCGTCACCCGCCGGCGGCTGAGCTGCCCGGCGTGTCGCTCGCGGCGCCGCCGGCGCCGACGGGGAGGCTTTCGGCTGGTGCGCGATCCGAGGAGGAGGCGCGATCTTCGGCGCTCGGTGCAGTGGGGGGCGTGGGGGGCGGGGCTTCGGTTGTCGTGGGTGGTGGCGGGGACGATGGGGTGGTGCTCGTCGTCGAGGTGCCCGTTTCTTCGGGCGCCGGGGCGCCGGGCGGCGGCGGGGTCGAGGATTCGGGCGTGGCGCTCGTCGTTGTCAGCTGAGTGGTTTCGGTGGTCACCTGGGTGACCGGGGCGACGCTCTTTGATTTGCCGTCGGCGGTCTTGACCGCGTTTTCGCCGGTTTCCGCGCCGGCGCTCGTCGGGTTGGCGCTCGCGGGCGCGGCGGGTGTTTCAACGGCTGGCGGGACCGCGGGTGTCGCGACAGCTTCACCCTTTTCGCTCGCCGGCTTGGTGGGGGCTGCGGAGGGATGCGAGCGAGCCGGGTGGGCGGTGGCCAGCGCGATTGTCACGGGCTGTGCGCTTGAGCGCGTCACCTGGGGTGCCGTGTAGGGCGAGGGTGCGGTGGCGGTGGTTGCGCTGTCGTGGCGGCGATGGCGGGGGGTGGCGGCGTGTTCGGCCTCGACGGTGCCGGCGGTGACGATCGCCGCCACCGCAAGGCCGGCGGCTGCCTTGGTGGCAAGGGCGCTTGCGCCGGCGGTGACGAGGCTGCCTGCGCTTGCCCATCCCGCCGCCCCTGCCCCGGCGGCCCCCGCGCCGCCGGCTCCGGCCATATGGGCGCCTCCTGCTCCCGCGGTCGACCCGAGCTTGGTGAGCGCAAGTTTCTTGAGCAGCAGAAACGGCCCGACGGGGAGCAGTGCGGCGAGCGCGACGTTGTTGTCCTTCAGGTGCTTGCGAAACGCTCGGCAACGCTCGCATTCGCGCACGTGGCGACGGACCGCGGCGCTCGTCTTGACGAGCCCCTCGGCTGCTTCGCCGAGCTCCAGGCGCGCCTCCTCGCAGCTGAGCTTGCGCGCCTCGGCGGCCTCGGCGAGCGAGATGCGCGCGCGCACGAGCAGCGACTTGACGGCGGGCACGGTGGTTTCCATGGTGTCGGCGATCTGCTCGTAGGAGAGCGCGTCGATCTCGCGCAACAGCAGCGCCGTGCGCTGGGTCTCGGGCAGCTTGTGGACGTCGCCGATCAGCTGACGGAAGCTCTCGCGGCGCAGCACCTTCTCGGCGGTGGAGATGCCGTTCTCGGCGTAGTGGACATCCATCGAGTCCACGCCCACCGCGCTGGCGCGGCGCAGGTGGTTGAGCGAGCGGTTGCGCGCGATCCGGTAGAGCCAGGGGCGCACGTTGATGGCGCGCTCGTCGGCGAGGATGGCGTTGAACGCCGCGGCGAACACCTCTTGGAGCACGTCTTCGGCGTCCTCGCGCGAGCCGAGCATGTGACGGCAGAAGGCGAGCAGGCGGCTCTGATAGCGCGAGACGAGCACCTCGAAGGCGGCGTGATGGCCGCGTCGCACGAGCGCGATCAACCGCTCGTCGGACTGCAGGCGCAACAGTCCGGTTGGTCCCCGCAGGGCCGGCACGGCGCTCGGTTTTAGTGCGGAGACCTCCACGGCGGTCCTTTCCCTCTGCCAGTCCTAATGACACGGTAACAGCGGAGAAGTTGCGGACCGGTAGGTACCCGGCGTCTAGACTTCCCATGTCGCCCGGGTGGCGAAAGTGGTAGACGCCGTCGACTTAAAATCGATAGTCCGCAAGGGCGTGTGGGTTCGAATCCCACCCCGGGCATTGAGCGGCGCGCTGGGATAGAGTCGCTTGCTGCGATGTCCACGCACAGCGCCCAGGAGAGCTCGAACGAGGCAGCCGAGCTGCACGGTGGGCGCCTGATCGCCCGCCGGCTGAAGGCGGCGGGTGTCAGCAAGCTGTTCACGCTCTCAGGAGGGCATCTGTTCTCGATCTACGACGGGTGCCGCGAGGAGGGCGTCGAGATCGTGGATGTCCGCCACGAGCAAACCGCAGCGTTCGCGGCAGAGGGCTGGGCGAAGGTGACGCGTGAGGTGGGCGTGTGCGCGCTCACAGCCGGGCCGGGTGTGACGAATGGGATGAGCGCGATCGCCTCCGCGCAGGCAAACCACACGCCGATGCTGGTGCTCGGCGGCCGTGCCCCGGCGTTCAGGTGGGGCCAGGGGTCGCTGCAGGAGATCGATCACGTGCCGTTCGTCAGGCCGCTTTGCAAGCTGGCTGCCACGGCGCAGAGCACGGGTGAGATCCCTGGTTTGGTCGACGAGGCGCTCGGGCTTGCACTCGCGCCGCATGGCGGGCCGGCGTTCATCGACTTCCCCCTCGACCACGTGTTCATGTCGGCGCCCGAGCCCCACCCCGAGACGGGGGTGGAGCTCGCCGAGGCAGGCTCGGCAAATGGCGGAGGTCGCGCACGTGTGTACAGCGCGGATGCAACGCAGATCGAGCGTGCGGCGCAGCTGCTGAGGGAGGCGGAGCGCCCTGTCGTGATGGCGGGGACCGACCTCTACTGGGCTCACGGCGAGCACGCGCTGCTCGAGCTGGTCGAGGCGCTGCGCATCCCCACGTTCTTGAACGGGCTTGCGCGCGGGTGCGTGCCGGCGGACCACGAGCTGTTCTTCTCGCGCGCCCGCTCGCAGGCTTTGCGCGAGGCGGACGTTGCGCTGGTGGTGGGCGTGCCGATGGACTTCCGTCTGGGCTTCGGCGGATCGTTCGGCGAGGAGACGGCGATCGTGAGGCTCGACTCCGCCGAACCTGCGCGCCGGCCGCCGCGCGAACCCGCGCTCGAGCTGTATGGAGAGCTCGTGCAAACGCTCTCCGATCTGCGCGGCGCCGTCGGCCCGCGGTCGGGTGGGAGCGGTGCCTGGGTGTCGCGTTTGCGCGAGGCGGAGAGCGAGCTGCGCCAGGGCGAGCGTGCGGAGCTTCAGGACGGTCGGGCGCCGCTTCACCCGATGCGTGTGTATGCGGAGCTTGCGCAGGTGCTCGACCGCGACGCGATCGTGATCGGCGACGGAGGCGACTTCGTGTCGTATGCGGGGCGCGTGGTTGACAGCTTCAATCCCGGCTGCTGGCTGGACCCGGGGCCGTTCGGCTGCCTGGGAGCGGGTCCGGGATATGCGCTTGCGGCGAAGCTCGCCCATCCGGACAGGCAGGTGGTGCTGCTGCTCGGCGACGGCGCTTTCGGCTTCTCGGGGATGGAGTTCGACACGCTCTGCCGGCACGGCGTGCCGGTGGTGGGCGTGATGGGCAACAACGGGATCTGGGCGCTCGAGAAGCACCCGATGGAGTTCCTGTACGGGTATTCGGTGGCAGCGGATTTGAGGCCGGCGACGCGCTACGACCAGGTGGTGGAGGTGCTCGGCGGCCACGGCGAGCTGGTTGAGCGTCCGGATGCGCTGCGCGGCGCGCTCGAGCGGGCGCTCGAGTCGGGAAAGCCGGCGCTCGTCAACGTGCTGACCGATCCGGTGGTGGCGTACCCGCGCAAATCGAATCTCGCCTGACGCGTCAGGGCAGGTGGAGGGCTCAGGCTAAGCCGGCGAGCCGCAGCGCCCCGCCGCGCAGGATGTCGTGCTCGGATACCTCGACTCGATCCAGCTCGAAGGCGCGCATCGACTCGGCGAGCAGGATCATCCCGGCGACGATCGTGGGCGCCCGGTCGGGATGCAAACCGACGACTTGGCGGCGCTGGGTTTCGTCCATGTCGGCGAGTCGCGCGATCAGCAGTTCGACAGTGCCCAGCAACAGCTCATAGCCGTGCACGCGCTCAGGGTCGTAGGGGTCCAGCTCCTGGTCGATGGCGGCGGCGGAGGTGGCGGTGCCAGCCACGGCGATGCCGCGCGTGACGCCGGTGCGCTGCTCGGCGGGCAGGGCTTGCGCGAACACGGCGCGGGTGTCCTGCGCCAGATCCTGCAGCTCGCGTGGGGCTGGTGGGTCGGTGTGGATATGACGCTCGGTCATGCGCAACACGCCAGCCTGAACCGAGACGTGGAACGAGGGGATGCAGTTGCTCCCGACGATGAACTCGGTGGAGCCGCCGCCGATGTCGATCACAACGGTGGGCTCACACGATGAGCCGTCCCGGTCGCTCATCGCGCCGGCGAACGTGAGCTGCGCCTCCTCGTCGCCGGAGAGCACGTGCGCGTCGAGTCCGGTGTCGGCGCGCACCCGCTCGGTGAACTGCGCCCCGTTGGCGGCGTCGCGCACGGCGGAGGTGAGCACCGCCAGGTTCGCCTCGCACCCAAAGCGCTCGATCGTGGAGCGATAGTCGGCGAGCGTGCTCAGCACCCGCTCTGTCGCCTGCTCAGTGATCGTCCCGTCGGAGTCGACCGCCTCTCCCAGGCGCGTGACCTGCGACTGGCGGTGCAGTTCCTCGACCGCCCCAGAGCCGGGGTCCACGTCGGCGATGAGCAGACGGGTCGAGTTGGTGCCTATATCCACCACCGCGGCGCGCATGAGCGGCGGATCGTATCGGCGGGGGTAGCGGGTTCGCCCAGGGGTGCGTCCGCCGGAGGCGCGCGCAGCGACAGGGCGGTGGCGGCCCTTGCGTTCATGCGGTTGTCTGCTAGAACATAAGGACACCGACGCGGGGTGGAGCAGTCTGGTAGCTCGTCGGGCTCATAACCCGAAGGTCGCGGGTTCGAATCCCGCCCCCGCTATGAAGCGAAAGCCCCGGAAATCCGGGGCTTTTGTCGTTGTTGGGGGCGGTGCCGGACGCCGAAAGCGGCCGGGGTGTGAACAGAAGTGTGAACATGGCGATGCAAGAGGGCTCGTAAGAGGCGACGGGTTCAGCGGACGCTGTCGGCGGTTCCAGCCCTGGCGCGTTGTGGCGCAAACGCAGTTGGCCTTGATCGCCGCCCAGTACACTGCTGTCTAGCTACCGGAATCGTTCGTATCTGGAGGTCTTCGTCGGGTACGATCTTGGGCTATGTCTACTCGCAGCGGTGATCTGTCGGCGAGCATGGCGATCTTGGGTCTGCTGGTGCAGCAGCCCGATACGGCTGCGGGTATCGGCATCCGTCTGGTCGAGCTATTCCCGCGCGCGCACTGGTCTCGCAGCGTCGTCCACAACAACCTGCCCAGCCTCGCCAAACAACGGCTGGTGCGATTGGTGGCCGAAGGATCTGAGCCAGCCCTTGATCGTTACGAGGCGACAGCGGAGGGAATCGTTCGTTTCCGCGAATGGGTCCATCAGTCCACGACGCTGCCGCCTACGGTGCGTGACGCTCTCCAAGGCCGACTGCCTTTCGTGGAGCTGGACGATCTGATGTCGCTCGTCGGGATGGTGCGCCAGTCAGAAGACGCTTACCGCATGGAGTACGCGGCGGCTCAGGTCCGCGTCAAGACGATCACGCGGTCGATGCGCCGCTCGCATGGCACGGTGGAATGGCGTGCCAAGTTGCAGTTCATCCAGAGTGGCGATGAAGCGATGTTGCTCGGCTTGATGCTCCGACGCTTGCAGCGGCTCGGCGACGAGCTGGAAACGCTCTTGGAGGAGTGCTCGGCGGCGGGTCGCGGTCGGGGATAGCGATGACTGATCTGCTGGCGATGAGGGGAGTCAGCAAGGGGTACTGGCGGGGAGCACGGCATTTGGCTGTGCTCATCGATGTGTCTCTGCAAGTGGGGCGCGGCGAGATCGTGGCTGCGGTTGGAGCCCGCGACGAAGGCAAGACGACGCTGCTCAAGCTGGCCGCTGGCATGGAGCAGCCGGACGAAGGACAGGTGCTCATCGCGGGGCAGGCTCTCACCAGCCTGTCGGTACCCGAGCGAGAGCGCCTGCTCGGCGAGCAGATCACCTGGATTGGCCGGGAGCGGCCGAGCTTCGCGTGGACAGCCGCCGGGTACGTCGCCCTGCCGCTGACGTTGGGCCGAAGGCACGGCCGCAGAGAGGCCGACCGCCTGGCGATGGCGGCTCTTGAGCGAGTCGGTGCCGTCGAGTGTGCGGGCCAGCGGTGGGATGAGCTTTCCAATTGGGAGCGGATGCTGGTTGGGTTTGCCCGTGCGTATGCCAGCCGTCCCCGCCTGATCCTCATTGATGACTTGCTCGACGGCTTCGGGATGCTGCGGACACAGGAGGCCGGTGAGCTTCTGCGTTCGCTGGTCGAGGAGTTGGACTGCGGCGTGCTGATGAGCGCTACGGGCATGGAGGCGACTCTGGTAGCTGACAGCGTTTGGTCGTTCGGCAAGGGACGCCTCAAGCCGATGACCGAGCTGCCCGGCGGGGATGGCGCTGAGGTGATCGACTTCCCCGGAGGCATGCCGGGCGATGGGTCGCGCAGCGTGGGCTCCTAACCATGTTGGAGATACGGGAGCTGGTCAAGCACTACCAGGTAGGCGGTGGGGAGCCGATCCGCGCCGTCGATGGCGTGTCGCTGTCGGTGGCGGCCGGGGAATGCGTGGCGATCTACGGTCCCAGCGGCTCAGGCAAGACCACGCTGCTTGAGCTGATCGCCGGTTTGCGCCAACCCGACAGTGGCTCCGTAATGGTGGAAGGGCGCAACGTTTCGGCGATGAGCCGCCGCGAAAGCGATGAGTATCGGCTGCGGCAGTTGGGCGTGATCGGCCAGCCGCACAACTTGATCCCTGGAGCGCGCGCCATCCACAACGCCTCGCTCAAGCTGCTGCTTACTGGCGGGCGTAAGGCCCGGCCCGGTATCGCGCCACTGATGCACCGGCTGGGGCTCTCGGAGCGCCTTGGGCACCGCACCGAGCAGTTGTCGATGGGCGAGCGCCAGCGCGTGCTCATCGCGCGGGCTCTGGCGACGAATCCCAAGCTTGTGCTCGCGGATGAGCCCACCGGCTCACTGGACACCCACACGACTCGCGCGGTGCTGGCGCTGTTGCGAGAGCTATGCGGCGAACGGGGCATGGCGATCGTGCTCGCTACTCACGATCCGCAGGCGGCAGCGTTCGCCGATCAGGTGTATGAGCTGCGCGACGGACGGCTCGGTGAGTACGCCCCCGACCACTTCCACGGCCTGGCCGACCCCTCCGAGGTGGTCTCGCCATGAGGATCAAAAGTCGCACTGTGGCGCTGATGAGCCTGTCCGATTTGCTGTTCCTGTACCGCGCGCGGCTTGGCGCCAAGGCGGTGCTTGTGCAGGAGGCGTTTGCCATCGCCGGCATCGCGGTCGGCGTGGCCTTGCTGTTTGCCTCCCAAGTCGCCAGCACGAGCCTGTCGCATTCGGTTTCGCAGTTGACGCAGCAGATCGTCGGCGATACGCAGTACCAGCTCGACGCGCGGGGACCGAGTGGCTTCGATGAAAGCCTGCTCGACAAGGTGCGGCAGGTGTCGGGCGTGCAGGCGGCTTTCCCCGTACTTGAGCAGCAGGCCAGCGTGATCGGCAAGCACGGCGAACGGTCGGTCGATCTGATCGGCGTCGATCCCGCATTCGTGCATGTCAGCGGCCCGCTGCTACGGCGGTTCTCGGCCAGGCAGCTCACCGGCCAGCTAGCGATTGCGCTACCGGCGCCGGTTGCGAGCGCCATCGGCGTAGGACCGCTGGAAGCGGTGAGGGTCCAGAGCGGCGCGGGATCGTTCTCGACGCTGGTAGGAGCGACGCTCGGGCCGTCCGACATCAGCGGACTGATCCACAGTCCGGTTGCCATCGCGCCCATCGGCTACGCCCAGCGGTTGACTGGGATGCAAGGTCGCTTCACCAGGATTTTTGTGCGGGCGCTGCCCGGCAGCGAGGGTCAGGTACGCGCCGCGCTCAGTCGTTTGGCGTCCACCGCCGCCGCCAATCTGGAGCCCGCCGACTTCGACTCCACGCTGTTCCGAGTGGCTGCCACGCCGGAGAACCAAGGAGAAACGCTGTTCTCAGCGATCAGCGCCTTGGTCGGCTTCATGTTCGCGCTCAACGCCATGCTTCTCACCGTGCCTTCGCGGCGGCGTCTGATCGAGGACTTGCGTCCGCAGGGAGCTACCCGCGCGATGATCGTCCAGCTCTTGCTGGTCGATGCGTTGGTGCTCGGTGCCCTGGCGTGCGTCGTCGGCCTTGCTTTCGGAGAGCTGCTGTCGATCGTCGGATTCCAAGCGACGCCCGGCTATCTCTCGTCCGCTTTCCCGATTGGCAACGACCGCATCGTCACCTGGCAAGCGGTTGCCTTGGCGATGGCCGCAGGCTTCGCGGCAGCGCTGATAGGGGTTCTTTGGCCCTTGCGCGACCTGCTCGCTCGGCCGTCTGAGCAAGAACGCCCAGCGCAGCGCAACTCCGGCGGATGGGGTGACTTGCGGTTTGGAACGGGCCTTGTATGCCTGGGCGCCACCACCGCAATTCTGGTGTTCCATCGCCAGAGCGCCTTCCTGGGAAGCGTCGCCTTGGTCCTCGCCTTGCTCTGCCTGCTGCCATTGCTATTCGATCTGCTCGTCAGGTTTTTCGACCGCATCCAAGACCGATTTATGGACGGAGCCGCGACTGTGCTCGCGGTCAACGAGCTTCGCAACCCACGAGTGCGAGTGCGTTCCCTTGCCGTGGCGCTGACAGGCGCAGTAGCGGTGTTTGGAGCCGTATCGGTCGGCGGCACACAGGTCAACTTGCAGCATGGCCTTGAAGCATCAGCCGGTGGGATCGACTCTGGCGCGGACGTGTGGGTAGCGCCGCGAGGCGAATCGAGCATTCTGGCTACCTCGCCGTTCAACGATGGGGCACTGCGAACGCTTGCGCATCTGCCGGGAGTAGCCGCCGTCGGCGCGTATCGCGGCAGCTTCTTGGATTGGGGAGACAGGCGGTTGTGGGTGCTCGCGCCGCCATCGAACACCAAACAGCCGGTCCCGCCGAGCGAGCTTGAAAAGGGCAGTCTGTCAGTCGCGGCCACGCGGGTCCGGGCAGGTGGATGGGCGGTGCTGTCTAATGCCTTGGCCTCCGAACATCATCTGCACGTCGGTGAACCATTCACGCTGCCTTCTCCACAGCCGACCACTCTTCGAGTCGCGGCGATCAGCACCGATCTTGGGTGGCCGCCCGGAGCGATCATCCTCAACTCCAGCGATTACGCCCGTGCTTGGGGGACGACACAGCCCAGTGCTTACGAGATCCAGACACAGCCGGGCGCATCGGTCCAGCGAGTCCGGCAACTGGCCGCGCAGGCGCTACCTGGGCGCACCGGCCTGGCGGCGGAAAGCCTGGACGAACGCCAACAGCGCCACTACGCGCTCATCCGTCAAGGTCTCTCCCGGCTGACGCAGATCAAGCTCTTGGTACTGCTCGCCGGTGCCCTGGCGGTCGCCGGGGCGATGGGCTCGATGATCTGGCAGCGCCGAGACACGATCGCCTTTATGAAGGTGGACGGTTTCCGTCGTGGCGTCCTTTGGCGCTGGCTGGTGTGCGAGAGCGCCCTGATGCTCACGGCGGGTTGCCTTATCGGAGCCGCATTCGGGCTGTATGGTCAACTACTGAACAGCTATGCACTGGCGAGCGTCACAGGTCTGCCGATCTCCCTGGGGGTTGAAGGGATCATTGCCGTGACGAGCTTCTTGCTCGTCAGTGTGATCGCGGTCGGCATCGTGACGGTGCCGGGCTACCTCGTGGTCCGTGTGCCTCCCAGCACCGTCAGCCCGGCCTACTGACGGTCACCAGAGAGCATCCAGCCAAAGCACCGATCCGGCACCGCTCTCGATCCGCCAGCTATGGGTGCTGGCTACCAGTGCCACCCGTGAGCTTGCCTGGGGTCTGCGCGCCGTAGCGCGCGAGCTGCGCATCTGGCGAGCACTGGCCGCACAGATACCCGACGCTCCGATCCGCCGTGACGCCCTGGCGGCCCTGGGCCGCAAGCGTGGCAACACGGACGGCGCAGCGCTGTTCTGGGTCATCCCGAAGGTCCGCTGTCGCACGCTGCTGCGGCTGCTCGTCACCTATCAAGTCATGTGGGACTTCTTGGACAGCGCGAGCGAGATCGGCACAACGGGTGGCTATGAGAACGGCATCCAACTCCACCTGGCGCTCGTGGAGGCCGTGGACTCGCACAGGCCGATCTCCGACTACTACCGCCACCATCCCTACAAGGACGATGGCGGCTACCTGCGCTCGCTGGTCGAAGCCTGCCGCCGCCTCTCCGGGCGACTGCCTTCGTTTGACCGCGTGCGGCCCATCCTGATCCGCGAGGCATACCGCGCCAACGTGCAGGCGATCAACCATGACGCCGATCCGGAGCTGCGCAGTCGCGCGTTGCGGCACTGGGCAGAGCAGGAGTATCCGGGCGCTCAACCCGTGCCGTGGTTCGAGCTGACGGCCGCCGCAGGCGCGGGCATCTCGATCTATGCCCTGTTCGCGCTGGCCGTCGAACCCGCCTGCTCCGATGAGGCGGTGGCTTCCGCCTATGGTGCATATTTTCCGTGGGCGTCTGCCCTAGCGACGATGCTCGATAGCTACGTCGATAGACGCGAAGACGCCGCTAGTGGCAACCACGTCTACATCGAGCACTACGGCTCGCCCGCCGCCGCCCACAACGGGATACGCCGACTCATAACCCAAAGCCTCAGAGAAGCGGGAGCGCTCCCACACGGTGAGCGTCACATCCTCGTCATCTCCTGCATGGTCGCCATGTACCTCTCCAAGAGCAGCGCCTTTAGCGAGCGGAGCACGACATGGGACTTCCTCGCCTCGGCGGGCTCGTTGCCTAAACTGCTGTTGCCCATCCTCTGGCTATGGCGATCGGCCTACGGCCAGCGCTCGCACTGACGCCTACAGATCGGCTCCCAACTCAGCCGGAAACCGGCTGTGTCTCCTCTCGCCCGTTCCAATTGGAACGGGTTTATTCCGAATTGGAACAGGCTGCTGGACGACAGGCACCTTCCAGCGTCAGTGTCCCATGCGCAAGACCAACCAACTTGAGGAGGGCAAGATGCACCAAAGACGGCTGTGGTCGCTGACGCGAGTCGCGATTGCTGGCCTGGCCTGCGCCTCCAGCGTCGTCTCCGGCACTAATCTGGCCTCTGCCGAAGAAGTAGCGCACACGGCCAAGGTCGCGTACTTGCGCGAGTACGCGAGCCTGAACCTCGCCAAAGAAGACGGGAACACGCTGTACGAGCGCGGGCAAGCCTCGGGAACCTTCAACGGCGGGATTGTTGCCCGCCTGCATTTCACCGCCAGCTCGGTATCGGCCGTCTTCACTCTCTATCCGCGTGGCGGCGCGGTCACGGGGACTGCCGTCGCCCGTTACATCGTCAAGGGCTCCACCGGCTACTACGGGGGCACACTCACCATCACCAAAGGTACTGGCTCCTACCGTCACGCCAGCGGCAAAAGCATCGGCATCAGCGGCACGATCAGCCGCTACAGCTTCAAGCTGTCAGTCAAAGCACACGGATGGATCAAATACTGAGCGAGCACGGCCCACCGAGAACAAGACGAGGGGTGTGCCGTGTGCAAGCTAGCCCGACTGGTAGCACTGCTCTTTGCATGGGCGATGCTGTCGCCTGCGGTAAGCGGGGCAACCCAGAACGTCAAGCTCAAAGTGGCCTTCGAGCCCGACAAGCCCGGCGCGCGCACGACGATCAGCTTGGGGTTGCATATCAGCGGCCCGAACGGAGCGCCACCGTCAGCTCTGAGGAGCGTCGAGCTGCGGATGCCAGAAAACATGGGTCTTGCCACCACCACGCTCGGGCAGGCCGACTGCTATCCGCGCCCACTGCTCGAAAACGGTCTGCGTGGTTGCTCAGAGAACGCCCGTCTCGGCTTTGGAGGCGCCGTCGCGGTGGTTCCCCTGCGCCATCAGCCGATCTACGCCCGCGCGTCGCTCACAGCGCTCATGGGACCGCCAGTCACCAACCACATTCAGATCCTCTTCTACGCCGAAACCCTCACCCCCGTGGCTGCCCAGTTCGTCTTCCCCGGACTGCTCGAAGAAGACGTGCGGCCCTTCGGGGACCGGCTCGACACCACCATCCCGCTCGTGCAACCGTGGCCCGAAGGCCCGTACATCGCGCTCACCAGTTTCCGCTCGACCATCGGCCCGTTGCACTTGACCTATCACCGGCAGGTAAACGGCAAATGGTTTGCCTACAAGCCGCACGGGCTCTTGATCCCCAAACACTGCCCAACCGGCGGGTATCCCTTCGCCGCGATCCTCACTTTCCAAAACGGCAGCACCACTCAAGTGCTCACGAGGGTGCCGTGTCGGCAGGGGAAAGTCTGACACGGGCTATGGCCGCGCATGACGATCCTCGATCACAGGAGGCTGGGAGTGAGCGACTGTCCGCCCAATGAGGAATCTGCCGACGAGGGACGCCGCCCGATGTACCCGCTGTCGCTTGAAAGCGGGCTCAAGGTTCTGTCCCAGTTCGCAAACTACGCCGACGTTCTCAGTGAGCGGGAGCTGGCAGCGAGGAGCGGCCTATCGCCCTCCACGACGCATAAGTGCGTCAGGACGCTATCGGAGTTTGGGTTCCTCATCGAAACTCGAAGCCGCCGTTACCGCCTGCCACGACGAGAGCCAACGATCCATATTCGACGCGGCAGGCGACGATGATTACACTGCCCGCTGGCATGGTCCCGTATCTGCGTGACTATGCCTACACGACCCTAAGTGGCGTGGCTGCTGAGATCGCGGATATCGCAGGCAGCGGCAACAGCGCGCGGCGAGCTGACACATTGGCTGAGGTTCGCGTCCACTTCGACGCGACAGTCACCCTGCTCGACGCGCTCGGCTGGACCGAAGCAGAGCCCGCTGCCGATGTGATGCTCGACTCCCAAAGCGCGTGGGCAATCACCGAAGCGGTGGCTACGGCTATGTCCGTTGAGTATGACCGACTGCATGAGTTCGACAGCCTCGATCGCACGCGAAAGGGAAGCCGCGAACGCATGGAAGTCGTGAAACGCCTGTCGGGCTTGCGAGAGCTCAAGGCAGCGATTAACACAGAGCCGTCCGCTACCGCGCCACCACTGACACCAACGGGTGAGCATCCAGCGTTACGGTGATGACAGGCGATGAGGCACTTGCCGCACGTCTCGCCGATGCAGTCCGAGCGCATCCCGGTCTCACGCTCTACCGCCTAGCGATCCTGCTCGACGTAGACGAACAACAACTCGGTCAGATGATGGCGCTGCTGGCCGATGAAGGGCGTGTGAGTGGCCGCAAGCAACGGGTGAGCATCCGCTGGTACACGCCGGAGGTTCCGGCCGACCAAGAGCCGCCTGCGGACAAGATCAGACCGGGGATGCGCGCATGGGAAGTGCTGGTGCTCGCAAGCACGCGCCCTGGCGGCATTACCCCTGATGGGGTCGCTACCCATACACGCATGAACACCGGCTACGCCTACAAGGTGCTGCAACGGCTGGAAGCACACCAGCTTGTCGAGCGCTGCGGCGATGAGCGCCGATGGAAAATCAACCAGAACGGGCGTGATCTACTAGCCCGAGAGCAAATCCGCCAAGGTCGCGGATCGAACGGCATTGGTCCTGTATGAGAGGATCAGCGGGGAAGTCCGTAGTCGGTAACGGGACGTGCTTGCGGTTTAGCCAGTCGGCCCACGCCCGGAATGACGCGAAACGGGTTAAGCATCGGATTGCGTGAGGGGTCAGATCGTTCTCGGTAGAGGACGGATGGCACTGCGGCCCGGCTGTTGGTCATGGCGCGTGCGAGTCGTGTGATCCGGTTGGCGTCTTGTCCTTCTTCGCCGAGCTGGTCGCGGGCTACATACCAGTCGGTGCCGTGGCGGGCGCGGGTGGCTTGGACGTAGGCGGTCTCCTTGCTGGTTTGCCATCCGCCGGTGAGGACGATGGAGCGCTCGACGGTGGCTCCTTGTTGGCGGTAGACGTGCTGGGCGTAGGCGAGGCGCAGGTTCTCGACCTGCTCGCCAGCGAGTCGGATCGTTCGGCTTGACCCGTCGAGGATGACGGTCAGGCTGTGGTCTTGGTTGATCTGGGTGATTTCGCCTCGGCTGCCGTTCTCGACCCTGGCGTGTCCGCGCTGATGGTGTTGGGCGATGAAGGCGACGTGGTCGCCTTCGCGTAGGTCGTAGTGAGTGCTGTCGAGCGGGACGTGTCGGGTGCCGAGTTCGCCTCGGATGGCTCGGTGAACCGCTCCGTGAACCTTGGAGGCCCAAGTCCTTGAGAGGATGGGCTGATGGGAAAGAACAAGCGGTATCCGGTGGAGGTTCGTGAGCGGGCGGTGCGGCTGGTGTTGGAGCATCGTCGTGACTATGAGACTGAATGGG
>JBQCGU010000004.1:0-26465 GCA_051955355.1 Solirubrobacteraceae bacterium
CGTCCTCGGTGACGAACACCTCCCCGTGCTGGTAGGGGGACATCGTGCCCGGGTCGACGTTGATGTCGGGGTCGAACTTCTGCAAGCCCACGCTCAAGCCGCGTGCGACGAGCAGGCGCCCGATCGATGCTGCCGCGATGCCCTTGCCCAGCGAGGACACGACGCCGCCGGTCACGAAGATGAACCGGGTCTTGTCGGGGACTTGTGCGTGGCGGTCGGAGTGGTGCAAGCTCATTGGTGGGATGGCCTGCCCCAGGAGTCTAGTTCCCGCAGCCCCGGAGTCCTCTCCACGAGCGATGTGATGCTGCGCAGCTCGCCGTAAACCGTTACGGCAAGCAGCAATACCGCCGCCACGACCTGTCCGGCGCTCGACAGCGCGAGCACCAGCCACAACCCCGCGAGCGCCCCGAGCAGGTTGGCACCGGTGTCGCCGAGCATCGCCCGCTCGCGCACGTCGTAGACGCCAGCCACGAGCGCCGGGCCGGCGAACAGGCCGATCGTCCAGAGCGGAGTCAGGTTCAGCGTGCCGAGCGCCAAGCCGGCGCCGAGCAGCGAGAAGGCCTTGACCGCCCGTCCGGGACGCAGGTCGAGCAGGTTGAAGACGTTCGTGGACAAGACGAGAACCAGGGACGCGAGCAGCCACCGCCCGGTGGGCAGACCCAGCAGGCTGGTGGCATAGAGCGCGATGCCCACCGAGCCAACCGCCTTCAGCGCACCGGTTGACAGTCGCCCTTCGAGCACCGCCCGGCCATGGCCGCGCCAGCCGCGCGCGCGCTCGTCCCCGAGCATGTCGTCCACGAAGACGAGCAGGGCGACGCCGAGCACGTAGATCACCACCGCGAACGTGGCGGGGTGAAGCACGGCGGGCACGTCGAGGCGCTCGAGGACCGCCAGCGGAGCGAGTGCGAACAGCCCCGCAGCCACGATCGCGATCCCGAAGGGGAACGGCAGCCGCCGCCCACGGTAGTTGGGCCGCATCTGGTTCTTCTCGACGAGCATCCGCAGCGTCGCCGGTGCGAGCGCCGCGGCGATCAATGAGGCGAGCACGAAGGGCAGCGCATGCACGTTCGCAAGTTAGCGAGGTGGGCGGACGTGCGGGAGCAGCGAGTCGGCGGATGGCTTGACCCCGTAGGCGCCGCGGTTGCCAGCCAAGGCGAACGCCAGCGCAGCGCGGCCCGCGAGCGTGTCGAGATCGTCGACGCTCGAGAGGTCTTCGCTCTGATACCAGCCGACTTGCGAGGGTTCGGTGCTCGTCAGCTCCACCCCCACGGCGGGAACCTGCTCGGCGGCGATGCCCGCCAGCAGGCCGGACTCCAGTTCGCGCGTGGCTTTCAGTTCAGGCGTGGAGCTCGCTTCCGGGCCGGTCATGCTCTTGGGCTCGTCGCGCACCACCACCACGCCGTCGATGCCTCCGAGTTCGCCGTCGTCGGAGCTGAACAGCCGCGTGTGCACAGCCCCGAGCAGTGTCCCTCCTTTGACGATTTCCTTGCCCATGCGCACAGCGAAGCGCCGGGTGAGCGAGGGTTCGGTGGGCAGCGCTGCGTAGAGCGTGCCCGCCGCTTGCGCGCCCACGCCGATCGCATCGAGAGGCTCGCGCACCGCCACCACCGCACGCAGGCTGCCGCCCGCCTGGGTGACCGCGTCGCGCACCGCTTCGTCGATCTGGTCTGAGGGTTCTCCGAGGAACACCAAGCCGATGTCGTGGCCGCTCAGCAGGCTGTTCACGGCGATCGGATAGAGATCGTTGGCGAGCGCTTCCTCTTCGGAGAGCTTCGTCGAGACCTGTTCTGTGTGGTGCTGCGATTCGCCGACTTCGGCGCGCAGGTTCTTGACGATCCCGTCGCGCGCCGAGGAGACGAGGTTGGAGTCGCCGATTGCCACTCCGATCAGCACGCCGATTGCCAGCGCGAGCAGGACGGCTGCCAGGGAGAGCGCGTGATAGCGGTAGTCGAACATCGGCGTCGCCGATCCTATTGGTCGGCTCTGAGTATCTATCCCGTCAGGGGTTAGAGCGTTTCGAGCCTCAACCACAGCAGGTCGACGACGTCGCGCAACGCAGGCGTGAGCCACACGACCGCCACGATCGCGACGAGGCCGGCGAGCAGCACGACGAGCAGCGGCGAGAGACCGGGCATCGGCCGGTACAGGCGACTCACCCCCTTGGCGTCGACGAGGATCTCGCCGATGCGCAGGCGCGTGAGGAACGTCGAGGACATGCCGCGCCGGTTGCGGTCGAGGAACTCGACGAGGTTGAACTGCGAGCCCACCGACACGATCAGCCGCGCTCCCTTCTCGGCGGCGATCAGCATCGCCACGTCCTGGCTGGTGCCGGGCGCGGGGACGAGCTTGAACGGCACGCCGAGCTCCTCAAGGCGCCGGCGCCCGGGGGCGCGCCCGTCGGGGTAGCAGTGGACCACCAGCTCGGTCTTGCCGTCGCGCGCGGCGAGCAGCGCCGCTTCCCCGGCGGAGTCCATGTCGCCGACGATCATGTCCGGGCAAAAGCCCTCCTCCATCAGCGCGTCGGCGCCGCCGTCCACGGCGAGCAACACGGGCCGGGTGTCGCGGATGAACGGCTTGAGCGCGCGCAGGTCGCGCTGGTGGTCCACCCCGCGCACCACCACGAGCGCCGAGCGGTCGCGAAAGTCGGTGCGAAAGCGCGGCAGCTCCAGGCGTCCGGCGAGCAGCTCGCGCTCCTCGCGCATGTGCTCGATGGTGTTGTGCGCGAAGCGCTCGAGCGCCTCGCCGATCTCGCTCCGGCGCGCTTCGGTGTCGGCGCGCACCTTCTCCAGGTCGAGCAGCTCGCCGTGCACGAGCACGCTGCCGCGATACAGCACCTCGGCGGTGCGCTCGTCTGCGTTCGCGCGCACGGTGAGCGGATCTCCGTCGGAGAGCGCCCGAAAGAGCGAGTCGTCGGGCAGGTCGACGAGCATCACCCCCGCCTCGACGAGCAGTTGCGGTCCCAGGTTGGGATAGGTGCCGCTGCTCGACGGGCGGCAGTTGAGCACCGCCCCCACCCGTGCGGCGATCAGATCCTCCGCCGAGACACGGTCGACATCGAGATGGTCGATCACCGCGATGTCGCCCGCCATCAGGTGCCTGACGAGCAGCTTCGTCTTGCGCCCAAGGCGCACAGGCCCGTTCACCTCGCGCTCTGCGTGCAACGAAGCCGACAGCGGAAGGATGCTCGTGCCCGGCGGCTGCCTGGTTGCGGCCATGTCGCCCGAGAGTAACGGCATGCGAGCGATTTGGGGCCGGGAAGGTGGGCACGCAAGCGACCGAGGACGCCGCGAGACGCCGATCATGGCGCCTCAGGCGGCGGCGCGCAGCAGCTCGCGGGCGTGCTCCTGCGCACCCGCGTCGTGCTCGTCGGCGCCGAGCATCCGCACCAGCTCGGCCACCACCTCGCTCTGCTCGAGCTGCGTGACAGACGTGATCGTCGCGCCGTCGGCGCGCTGCTTGGCAAGCGAGAAGTGCCTGTGGGCAAGCGATGCGATTTGAGGCAGATGCGTGATGCACAGCAGCTGGCGTGTGCGTGCGAGATCGCACAGGCGCTCGCCCACCGCGCGGGCGGTGTGGCCGCCGACGCCTGCGTCGATCTCGTCGAACACGAGCGTGGAGTCCTCCCTGCCGGGGGGCGAGCCCGCCGATGAGACCGTGGCGAGGGCGAGCATCACGCGCGAGAGCTCTCCGCCGGAGGCGATGTCGCGCAGCGGCGCAGACGGGACGCCCGGGTTGGGAGCGATCGTGAACTGGGCCTCGTCGCCTCCGCTCGCGCGCGGGGGCACCTCGGCGAGAGCAACCTCGAACGTGGCGTCGCCCATCGCGAGCGCTCCCAGCTGGGCGCGCACCTCCTTCTCCAGCTTGCGAGCAGCACGGCGGCGCTCGGCGCGCAGTCCGGCGACGTGCGCATCCAGCGCAGCCCGGGCTTGCGCCAGGCGCTCCTCCAGCTCCGCCTGGGCGACCTGCGCGCCAACCAGCTCGTCGCGGCGCGCGCGGGCGCCGTCCAGATGCTCCAGCACCAGGGCAATCGTGCCGCCGTGCTTGCGCATCAGCCGGTCGAGCAGCGCCAACCGCTCCTCGACCTCTTGCAAGGAGCTTTCCTCGCCTTCGAGGCTTTCGCGGTAGTCGCGCAGCTCGCCAGCCACGTCCTGGGCGTCGATGGCAAGCGCCTGGCAGCGCTCGCTCAACTCGTCGAGCGTGCGATCGACACCCGCGAATCCGGTCAGCTGGGAAGCGGCGTTCGCGATCAGCTGCGCCGCGCCGAGACCTTCGGAGAGCTCGCCCGAGAGCGCCTCGGCGGCGCCGCCGCTGGCGGCGCGCAAACCGTCGATCCGGCGCAGCCGCACGCGCCGCTCGGTCAGCCGCTCGTGCTCGTCCACCTCCGGAGCGGCTTGCTCGATCTCCGAGATCTCGTGCTCGAGCAGGCCCAGCTCGCGGTCGCGCGCCAGCGCCAGCTCCGCCAAGCGCTCGCGCTCGGCTTCCAGCGCCCGCAGCTCGGCGTGGGCGGATGCGCACTGCGCGAGCCGCTGCCCGTGCTCGGCGCCGCACACCCGGTCGAGGATGTCGAGCTGGGCGTCGGCGAGCATCAGCTTGCGGTGCTCGTGCTGTCCGTAGAAGGAGATCAGGCGCGAGCCCAGCTCGCGCAGGTCGCCGACGCTCGCCGAGCGCCCGTTCACGTAGGCGCGCGTGCGCCCGTCCTGCCCCACCCGCCGTGCGAGCACCAAGCCGCTGTCCTTCACGTCCTCCAGGGTGACGTTCTCGGGCAGGCAGCGCGCAAGCTCGCCACTCAGCCCGGCGCCAAGCGAGAACACGCCCTCGACATATGCCTCGGATGCACCCGGACGCACGATGCCGCTGCGCGCGCGCCCGCCCATCAGCAGATCCAGGGCGTGCGCCAGCACCGTCTTGCCGGCGCCGGTCTCTCCCGTGAGCACGTTCAACCCCGGCGCGAGCGCAAGCTCGGCGCGCTCGATCAGCAGCAGGTTCTCGACGCGAAGCTCGCTGAGCATGCACACACGTCTACCAGCGACCGGAGACGGACTCCTGCTCGAATCCGCCCATAATTCAAGCCGTGGCGTCGCACTGGCGAAGGACACGGCGAGCGCTCTAGCTTCGGAGCGGGCATGGCTGCCATCCAAGACAACAACCCCAACGACGACAATCACCCGCCTCGCACCCCGCGAACGCCGCGCGAGTGCCTGCCCGCCGCCGAGCTGAGCGAGCGCATCGACGAAGAGATCGCCCGGGCGGAGCGCCACGGGACGCCGCTGAGCTGCCTGCTCGTCAGCGTGGATGACATCGAGCGCCTGTCGAGCGTGTATGGCGCGGAGCTGCCCGAGCGGGCGCTCGCGTACCTCGCCGCGGCGCTGGAACGCCAGCTGCGCCGCTTCGACCGCGTGGGCTGCCCGGCGCAGGGACAGCTGCTGATCGTGCTGCCCGGCGCGGATGAGCGCCGAGCGGAGATCGTGGCGCGCCGCGCGCTCGGACGGTTGCACGCCGTGAAGATCGAGCTCGACGGCCCGCCACGCCCGCTGCACGTATCGATCGGCATCGCCGGATGGCGTGCGGGTGTGGGAGTGAAGGAGCTGCTGGAGCGCGTGCGCCTGGCAGCGGGCGCCGATCGCAACCACAACGACGCTGCGCCGCTGTCCGAGCGTTCATAATCGAGCGCCGTGCTGTCCGGGTCCGAGCTGTGGCTGCTGCGCCTGATGGCGGATCGCGGCCTCGCGCTGCTCGACGCCACCGCCATGCTGATCGTGGTGGAGGAGCGCGGCGAGCTGCGCGTGGCGGCGACCAGCGGCCAGGCGTATGTGAGCGTGCGCGTGCTCCCGGGGGCGGGCAGCGCGCTCGGCGCGCTCTACCGGGCGGGCACGCCACTCTCGCTGGACAAACCGCGCGGGTCGGAGGCGACCTGGGTGCACGAGCTCGGCTTGCAAGCCCGCGCGGTGCTCGTCGAGCCGCTGATCATGGAGGGGCAGAACGGCGGACTGGTGATCGCCGTGCGCGAAGAGGCGGGCTTTCGCGACCCCGACCGCCGCGCGCTGGCGGCGTTCGCGGCGAGCGTCGCCCAGCGGCTCGCCGCGGAGCGCTCGGTGGAGATTGAGCGCGTGCGCCACGGGATCGAGGCGCGCGAGCGCGAGCGCACGCGCTGGGCACGCGAGATCCACGACGAGACCGTGCAGGGCTTGGGCGCGTTGCGCCTGAAGCTGGCGAACGCGCGCGACGCCGAAAACGGCGAGCAGCTCAGCATGGCGGTGGATGCGGTGCTCGAAGGGCTGGGACACGAGATCGACGGGTTGCGCCATCTGATCACCGAGCTTCGCCCTGCCGCGCTGGACGACCTCGGCCTCGGCCCTGCGCTGGAAGCCCTCGCCCGCCGGGCGGAGGCGGTGGAGGGCTTGGAGGTGCGCACCGAGATCGATCTTGGCCCCCACGCGGGCGCGCGCCTGGATGCGGAGCTGGAGAGCACGATCTACCGCGTGGTGCAGGAGGCGCTGACGAACGTCAGCCGCCACGCCAAAGCCACGCGCGCGGACATCGCGGTGACCGGGCGCGACGGCGCGGTGCGCGTCACCGTGACCGACGACGGGCAGGGATTGCCGCAGCCCGGCGCGGCGCGCGCACGCAGCGCCGAGGAGGAACTGAGCGGCGGCTTCGGCTTGGCGGGGATGCGCGAGCGCGCCGAGCTGGTCGGCGGCGAGCTGGACCTCACGTCGGCTGCCGGCGGAGGCGCATCAGTGCGGCTGACCGTGCCACTGCGGGGCAGGCCGGCACCGATTTCTGGCAGTTGACGCATTGCAAAAACGGCTGCCCCGCGCGCGCACGCGCGTGCACGCGTGGCAGGCATTTTCGAATACATCACACATCCTCTCGACGACCACGCCGCATGCGGCGTGGTCCCGGACGGTGCATGCACCGTCCGGCGGGTGGCGCATGCGCCACCCGGAACAGCCTCATTGGTCGAGCAGGCCCGCCTCGCGCGCGTAGGCGGTGAGCTCGGCGCGCGAGGAGAACCCGAGCTTCTCCACCGCTCTGGCCCGGTAGGTCTTCACGGTGCGCTCCGCCACGTGGAGCTGCTCGGCGATCTCCGGGTTGGTGTGACCGTTGGCGATCAGGCGCACCACCTCGCGCTCGCGGTCGGACAGCACCCCCCCTGCGGAGGCGTCATCGCTGGTGGCGATCGCCGCGCCCAGGCGCGGGTGCAGGTAGTTGCGGCCTTCCACCGCCAGCCGGAACGCCTGCAGCAGCTCGGCGGGCTCGGCCTCCTTGAGCACGTAGCTGCGCGCGCCCGCGCGCAGCGCCTGGCGGGCGTACTCGGGGTCCTCGCGCATCGTCAAAATCGCAACCGCGAGCGTTGGGTGAGCGACGAAGCAGGTGGGCAGCGCGGCGAGGCTCGACCCGCCGGGCATCGTCAGATCGAGCGTCAGCAGGTCGGGCTTGAAGTCGCGCACCGCCTTGATCGTCGAGGGCACGTCGGCTGCCTCCGCCACCACCCTGAACTCGCCCTTCTCGCGCTCGAGCACCGCGCGGATGCCGTCGCGCACGACCGTGTGGTCGTCGGCGATGATCACGTCGATCGGCCTACCCACTCCCGCAAGCTGCTCGCCAGCCATTGTCGTCACACGCTACAAGCTCGCCAAGCGGGTGCGGGGAGGCCCGTTTCGGACGACATCGATCGGCACCTTTGGGACGACACGATCGGCACTGGCGACCTACAGACAAATAGGTTGCGAGCACGGATCATGCGAATACCTCGTTTCCCCTCGGCGCAAACCCCAGCTTCAGATGAGCCCAACGATCACCAACGACACTCGACGTCGCTCGCGTCCGCGGTTGCGGCTGCTGCACGACGATCGCGAGCAGCGACTTCCGCGCGAGGAGGAGAGCCTTCGCCCGTCGACCGCGTCCGCCGCAGACACCCCCGCCGCCCCAAGCGAGCCGGCGACGGTGCTGATCGCCGGCGCACACCCGCAGGCACGCGCCAGGATGCGGCGCCAGCTGGGCGAGCTGCTGCCCCAGGGCACTCCGTTCGTCGAAGCCGGGGAGACGTGGGAGGTGGTGGCACGGGCGCCGAGCAGCCGGCTCGTGGTGGTGGCGGGCGATCTCGACGATCTGTCGGCGCGCGGCTTGATGCGTGTGCTCAGCCGCCGCCATCCACTGCTCCCGGTGATCGCGGTCGGCGGTTGCACCGATGACGCAGGCGCGCCTCGCGCCGGCGCGGCTTCGCTGTAGAGCGCCCGCCGGGCGCCAGATTCGGGCTGCCGGCATCCGCTGTGGCGTAACGTCGGCGTCGGCGCGTAGAATCGTCTGTCACGCCACCTCACCCGGTCGTTGTCGAGTCGGCGCACGCGTTTAGGGCAATCCTTGCTGCCAAAGTCCCCACGACTGCGAAGGATCCTCCTCGCTTACACGGTCAACGAACTGGGCACCTGGTTCGGGTATGTGGCGCTCGCCCTCGGCGTGTACGACCACACCCATGACGCGATAGCCACAGCCGGGCTGTTCGTCGCGCGCGGCCTGTTGCCGGCGCTGTTCGCCCCCGTGCTGGTGGCGCGCGTGGAGCGCTCGCCGCGGCGCGGGGTGCTGGCGCTCCTGTACTGCGCCGAGGCGGTGCTCGCACTCGGTTTGGCGCTGCTGCTGTGGCGCTTCTCGCTTGCCGGAGTGCTGATCCTGGTGGCGTTCGACGGCGTCGCCGCGGTGGCTGCCACGGCGCTCGTGCGGGCGTTGGCGGCGCGCGAGATGCAGGACGCCGACGGCGTCTCGCCGGACACCGCCCAACGGCAGGCGAACGCGGCGCTCAACGTGGCGTTCATGTTCGGCTTGACGATCGGGCCGGCGCTCGGCGGAGTGCTCGTGCACATCATCGGCGGGCCGCTCGGGCTGGTGATCGATGCAGGCACGTTCCTGCTCTGCGCCGGTCTGCTCGCCCGGGTGCGCACCCATGTCGACCAGGCGAGCGAGGACGACTCGGTGCGTGCCCGCCTGCTGGCGGCGTGGCGGCACATCTGGGAGGTGCGTCCGCTGCGCGCGCTGCTGATCACCGAGGCGGTGGCGGTGCTCGTGTTCGCGTCGGTGGAGCCCGTCGAGGTGATCTACGCGAAGTCCACGCTCCACGCGGGCGACGTCGGGTTCGGCGCCCTGATGGGCATCTGGGGAGTAGGGGCGGCGCTCGGGGCGATCGTGTTCGCCCGCCGCGTGCACCGCCCGCTGCTGCCGCTCCTGGCGGGTGGGACGCTGCTGGTGGGCGTCGCCTACCTTGGGTTTGCGGCGGCGCCCACGTTCGCAATCGCCACCGTGGCGGCACTGATCGGAGGAGTGGGCAACGGGTTGCAGTGGCCGTCGCTGATAAGCGCCGTGCAGCAGCTCACCCCCTCGGCGTTGCACGGCAGGCTGATGGGCGCGGTGGGCTCGCTCAACGCCCTCTGCCCGGCGATCGGCTTCATGCTGGGCGGCGTGATCGTCGCCCTCGCCTCGACGCGACTCGCGTTGACGCTCGCAGGCGTCGTCGCCACGCTCGCCACGCTCGCGTTCGTGCGCCTGCCGCTGCACGGGGTGCACCCCTCGGCACACCCAGAGCCCACGACGATCGCCGACCCCGAGCTCAGCGGCGGGTGAGCCGCCGGCGCTCGCGAGAGCGTCGACCCACGCGCCGCAGGCCGAGCGGCCCGAATGAGGCTCGCGCGTGCGGGCCTCAAGTACGACGCGCTGTCGTCCGTTAAGGACCACGAAGGCTCAAAAAGCACGGTCGACCCTGCGATGTCGAGACTAAACGCTTCCCGGTTCTATCTCGCCACCCAGCTGGCGTTGCTGGCGTGCGCGGTGATGGCTGCAGTGCTCACGTATCGCCCCGACGACTGGCAGCCGCTCCCGCTGTTCGCAGTGCTGCTGTTGCTGAGCGCGCTCGGCGAGCGAATGACCATCACGATCGGCAACCAGACGCTGGCGGCGTCGTTCATCGCCGGCGTGCTGGCGATGACGCTGCTCGGCCCCGCTCCGGCGGCGACGATGGGCGCTGCGGCGATCGTCGTGGACACCTACAGCCGCCGCCCCCCGTGGGTGGTGTGCTTCGCGAACCTCACCTCGTATGTCGTGTGCCTGGTGTCGGGCGGGCTGCTCGCCGAGCTGCTGATCGGCAACGTCCAGGTGGCTCACGACCGTCAGATGCTCGTGAGCGTCGTCGGCGTGCTCACCGTGTTCGGGGTGTTCTTCGCCACCAACCTGCTCAGCTTCGCCCAGATCGCCGTGCAGAAGCGCGTGCTCAACGGCACGCGCATCCTGGGGCAGGTGCGCACGCTGCTGTTGCCGATGCTCCCCGGCCAGCTCGCGGCGGCGATCTTGGCGGCGATCTTGGTGGCTGCATACACCGCGTTCGGCTACCCGGCGCTGCTCGGCTTGATCGTCGTGATCCTCATCTTCCAATACCTGGCGATCGCGCTGCTGCGCTCCGAGGACCGCGCCGAGCAGCTGGAGGCGCGCACCGTGCGCCTGGCGTCGATGCAGCTGGGCATGCTCGTCACGCTCGTGGAGACGCTCGCGCTGCGCGACCGCATGACCGCCCGCCATGCGGCGGCGGTGGCGCGCTACGCGCGGATGCTCTCGCGCGAGATGGGGCTTGCCCCAGCCGAGCAAGACCAGGTGCACACGGCTGGCCTGCTGCACGACATCGGCAAGTTCGCACTCCCCGACCGCATCCTGCACGCGGATGTGCTCTCAGACGAGGACTGGGCGCTCGTGCGCCGCCACCCGCAGGACGGCGCCACGCTCGTAGGCCGGCTCGACGGCTACGGGCCGGTGGCGGAGGCGATCCTCTACCACCACGAGCGCGTCGACGGCGGCGGCTACCCCGCCGGGTTGATCGGCAGCGAGATCCCGCTCGCGTCGCGCATCCTGGCGGTGTGCAACGTGTACGACACGCTCACCGCGCGCGACTCCTACCGTTCGCCGATGACCCCACAGGACGCGATCGCCGAGCTGCGGCGCGTGGCGGGACGCCAGCTGGACGCCGACATCGTGCAAACGTTCGTTGCAATGCTCGAACGCGACGGGCCGGTGATATTCGCGCACGGCGACGACGCGGACTTCGAGGAGGAGCTTGCGTTCGAGCGCCGGGCACGCGCGCTCGCAGCTCCAGAGCCCGCTCGCACCCACTGAGCGCGCTCGCGGCTCCGTGAGCGCTCCCCGCCCGTGAGAGCCTCCCCTTAACGACCTAAGGCGCCCCACGCACGGTTCAGCGCGGACGCCTCAAGGCCTTCCTGAAAGCCGCTGAGGCGGCTCTAGTTTCAGCCTTTCCACCACATGTCTGGTCTCCCTTCCGTCGCTCAGGCGGATCGCTCTTCGCTGCCCGCACGACGGCTCCATCCAGCCCCAGCACGAGTAGCAATGAGTAGGTTCTGGGAGGATCATAGCGGTTTGCGGCGCTTTGTCTAGGGCTGAGTAGATCGAACAAACGTCCACAAAGCTCAACCGAACGCGTCAAATCGCCGATCATGGGCACAAGCGCCCGCGCAGCGGCGGGTCGGCTGCCCGTGCAGCCGGCGTCCAGGCGGCGGGCGAGCACTTCAGAGAGGAAGAGAGGGCGGTTCGATGGCAGGCATCCCCAACTCCCACCAGGACGACAGCCAACTGGTGTTCACGAGCTCCCAGGCAGCCCGCTATCTGGGCGTGTCGCTGGCAACCGTGCGCCGCTGGACCGACGCGGGCTTCCTCACCGGGTACAGAACCCCGGGCGGTCAGCGCCGCTTCTCGCGCGAGCAGCTCGACGGGTTCATCGCCTCGCTGCAACGCACCGACGAGCGCCCGCGACAGAGCGAGGCGCCCAAGGACGACCGCGCCCAGCGCCCGTCGATCCGTCGCGTCGCCTGAGGCTGCCGACTCGCCGCCCGCGCGGAGCAGTCAGCGGGCGAGGCGTCCGAACTTCTCGCGCAGGCGGCGGTAGAAGGAGGAGCCGGGCAGCTGGGCGATGACGCCCACCTCGTCGGTGAAGCGGGCGTCGATGGTGGCGCCCGGCGCCAGCTCGCACACCGGGCGGCCGTCAACCGACACGTCGAGCGCTGCGCGCGAGCGGTTGTGGATCGTGAGCAGGTCTTTCGGCGCCGCCACCAGCGTGCGCGCGGTGAGCGAGTGCGGGGCGATGAACGACACGACGAACCCCTCCACCCCCCACGCCATCACCGGACCGCCGTTGGCGAGGTTGTAGCCGGTGGAGCCAGCCGGGGTGGCGACGACGAGCCCGTCGCAGCGCACGCTGCCCACCTCCTGTCCGTCCAGCACGTACGCAAGCTCCGCCACCCGCTCTCCGATCTTGCGGTGGATGGCGATGTCGTTGATCGCCCGCTCGGCTCCGTGCGGCGCGTCGAGCAGGATCGCCGGCAGCTCGAGCAGCTCGAAGCGCCCCTCGAACGCGCGCCTGATGCCTGCCTGCAGCTCGTCGGGCTCGATCGTGGCGAGAAACCCGATGTCGCCGAAGTTCACCGCGAACACGGGCACCCGCCTGCCCGCGTAGCGCCGCAGCGCGCGCAGGATCGTGCCGTCGCCGCCCAGCACGACGCACAGATCGACGTCATCCACCGCCGCATCCACCTGCACCGTGTCACTCGCCTCCAAGCGGTGCTTGCGGGTCTCGTGTTCGTCGAAGCGCAGCGTCACACCGCTGTCGGAAGCGGCGTCGATCAGCTCGCGCAGCGCGTGAGCGGTTTGCTCGGGATGGCTGTGCGTGAGCACCGACACGGTTTTGGCGACGCTCGGCGCCGCCGCACCGAGCACGATGGCGTCCGGCTGGCTCACGGCTCCACCGCCAACGCCATCTCCCGCACCGTGCCTGAATCGAGCGCACCGCCAAAGCGATCGCGCTCGGCGAGCCAAACGAACGTCTCGAGGTTGCCCTTCGGCCCGGGAACGCCCGAGGGGTACATGCCGAGCACGCTCTCCCCCAGCTCGATCGCCGCCGCCGCCACGTCGAGGAGCGCCGAGCGCCGATCCTCGGCGGAGCGCACCACACCCCCCTTGCCCACCCGCTCGCGCCCCACCTCGAACTGCGGCTTCACCATCGCGAGCACGTCGTGACGCGGCGCCAGGCACCCCACCACGGCGGGGAGCACCTTGCGCAGCGAGATGAACGACACGTCGATCGTTGCCAGGTCTGGGGTGTAGGGAAGCATCTCGGGTGTGAGCGAACGGGCGTTCGTGCGCTCGAGCACGGTCACCTTCGGGTGTGTGCGCAAACGGTAGTCGAGATCCCCATACCCCACGTCAACCGCAATCACTGCGCTTGCACCCGCCTTCAGCATGCAGTCGGTGAAGCCGCCCGTGGAGCTGCCCACGTCGAGCGCGCGGCAACCGTCGACACCCACGCCGCTCGCGGCAAGCGCGTTCGCCAGCTTCATACCCCCGCGCGACACGTAAGAAGGGCGCTCGCGCACGTCGATCTCGACGTCATCCGCCACCATCTCCCCCGGCTTTGACGCCCGCCGGCGCTCCTGCCCGAGCATGATCTCCCCCGCCATCACCGACGCCGCGGCGCGGCTGCGCGACGAGAACAATCCGCGCTCGGCGAGCAATGTGTCGAGGCGCTGCTTTCCCATCGAATCCGATCTTTTTCTGCCGATTCGATGTCTGTGTGACCGAGATCACACATACATCATCTCTGTATAAGCCCTATTTTGGCGGTTTCTTCTGTCCTGGTGCGGCTTTACGGTGCTGCGTCCTACTCGAAAAGTTGGCCCGGGCGACAGCGGGAACTGCCCCCGGGCCGGACACCAGAAAGGACGGACCTTTCCGATGCCGACCCATCGTATTGCCGATGCTGAGCCGTTCGTAGACAACGTGAGCGACGAGGACCGCGACAAATGCGTTCTCGGGCTGCTGATAGACGAGTCGCCGTGGCCGTGGACCGTGCAGGAGCTTGGCTGCGAACTCGAAACGAACCGAGGCGCTGAGGACTCGGTAGACCGCCTCTCAAGGGCTGGCTTGCTGCACCGTCTCGGGCCGTTCGTGTTCCCGACACGCGCTGCGCGGCGGGCTGAGGAGATTGAGGCAGGGACGGTCTGATAGTCCAACGCAGAGTAGAGCGCCGGATGGCCGCCTAGGATTCTGGCGCTCTACTCGGCAACGTCGCGATTCAGCGAGACTATGCACCCGTGAGTAGGTTCCCCTCGCTGAAGGCCCCACGTTTGCTCTCGGTTCTACGGCGCGATCCGTTGGGCTATGAGATTGTCCGCCAACGCGGGTCGCATCGAAAGCTCGAAGCAGAGGGTCGGCCCCCGCTTACGTTCGCCTTTCATGATGCCGATACGATCCCCGGCGGAATGGTCAGGAAGATCCTCGTTGATCAGGTAGGGCTAGACGAAGACGAAGCGCGCAAGCTAGTCTAGGAGGAGCTATGGAGACGATTCCTGTGGTCTATCACGCTGATCCCGATGGCTGGTGGGCTGACTCGCCTGCTGTGCCTGGTTGGACGGCGACTGCCCCAACGCTCGATGGTCTTCGCGGTCTCGTGGAGGAAGGCGTTCGATTTGCGCTCTGTCGCGACGATGTTGTAGTTGAGCATGTGCTTACGCACGGCGTACCCGCATACGCTGATCTTGTTTACGACTTCGTGAGTGGCAACATGGTCGTCCGGCCCCGTACTCCGACGGCGGCAGACATACGTGAGGCAGAGACCGACGCACATTGGCAGATGGCCTAAGCCAACCACATGAAGGTTGACTGGGCTATCCCCTGCCGTTTTGCGGAGGTCCATCAGGGCGGAGCCACAATCGTCGGGGCGGGTTGCGACGTTGTCCCGGTACAGGGCACTCCAACGCCGATTCAAGTCCTATTCGCAGTGCGCTATGTCGGAGCCCCTGACGAGCTGGACGGCGCTACTGAGCACGCCATTGGATGCCGCATCTTCAATCCGGCAGGCGAGAAGGTTGGCGAGCAGGCCGGCGAGATCAAGGCGAAGGTGGACCAGCTCGTGCCGGGATACGTAGCGGACGTGACTATTCCGACGGGGCTCGTCATTGAAGCGCAGGAGTTCGGGACATACGGCATCGAGTTCTGGATCGACGACCATAGTCTGCGCGTGCCGATCCACGTCATCCAAACGCCCCAGCAGCACTAGCCTATGCGGGCTAGCAGCTCCGCGAACATCGACGGATCGCGCTGATAGCGCAGGTTGTAGCGCCAGACGAACTCGTTGAGATAGCCCTGTAGCCAGCGGTGAGACACGCGGCGGTAGGTGCCTCGGATCGACGGCTTGAGGTGGCCAAAGAATCCCTCGACCGTGTTCGTGTGCGTGTCGCCCTGGACGTACCAGCTCGCCGAGTGGTTGATCCGGCTATGGGAGATGAAGTGGTTTTCAAGGCCGTTGTAGGCGGGCCACTCGTCGGTGACGATGATCGACTCCGGCTCGACCCACTCGATGATCTGCCGCTTGAGGTCCGGGCCGCGCCTGGACGGTAGGACTGTTGCCTTGATCCGTCCGCCGCGTTCCACGGCGGCAAAGACCGTTGCTCTACTACGTTCGCGCAGCTTCGCGGCTTCCGAGCGCCTGGATGGCCCTACGGAGATGTGGGGATGCTTGCCTTGCGGCTTGCGTGGCTTGCCGTCAACGGATGCCTCGTCAGCCTCGATATCGCCTCTCAGCGTCTCTCCGTCGTCGGCCATCAGCTCGTTTCGGATCTTGTTGAGCATTCGCCACGCGGTGCGATAAGAAACACCCAGGGCGCGCTCCAGCTGCTTGGCGGAGATTCCGCAGCGAGTGCTTGTGATGAGGTACATCGCGTAAAACCACAAATGCAGGGACGTTGAGGACTTGGCGAAGATCGTCCCGGCGGTCGGGTGGACGTGATGCCCGCAGCCGGTACAGGTCCACGACTGACGGCCCTGTTTGGTTTTGTAGCGGCGAAAGACGCGCTCCTGGTCGCACTTCGGACAGTGTGCGTGTTCGCCGTCCGGCGCATACCGGGTTCGCCAAAGGCGCTCAAGGCAAGCCGCATCGTCGGGAAACTCCCGCATGAACTCCATCAGCGAGTACGTGGAGTCGGAGGACGCGGCTCGCTTCGGTGCGTTGCGGTCTACCGGAGGCATAACGTAAGGCTACCTGACAGTCCGGCGGAACGTCAGGTAGCCTTACGACATGAACGAAAAGCAAGCCATCGAAGCGCTACGCCGAGCATCCAAGCGGCGAGAAGCGGCAGAGGCCGAGCGTCACGCGGCCAGCATCGAGCTACGCAAGAGCGTCCAAGACGCCCGCGCAGCAGGACTCGGACCTAGTCGGATCGCCCAGGAGGCTGGCCTGTCTCGTCAGGCCGTTTACGAAGCGCTCGGCCAGCCACCCTCTCAACGACGCTGAGGAAGTCTTTGCGCGACGGGACGGGAATCTCGATATCGCCGTCCTTCGCTGGAATGGTTTGAGTGGGCTCGGGCGCCGGGTCGTCGGCGTCCGATGCGGCATTCAACACTTCCCTAGCGCGCTCAAGATCGGCCTCGGCTACATAGATGTCGCTAGGGCGGTATGCAGAGCGGAGCGTCTGTCCATACACGCACCGGATGCCCGCGTTTTCCAGGCAGCCCGCGATCATCGCCGCTTCGATTTCATTGCTCGCAGTGGTGACGATCTTGAAGGTAGGCTCCGTCTCGTGCTTGTCTGGGGAAGGCATCCATGGGGAGCGTAGCCGCATGATCGGCCCGTCCGCCGAGTGCGTATGGGGTTGTGGGCGCTCTGACTTCAACGTCGAGCACGTCATCGGCCAGCAGTTCGCGAAGGCCCTCGACCTCCCATACCCAATGGCCATGATGTGGGCCGACTACTCGCGGATAGAAGAGCAGCTACTAGAGGTCGTGCTCCGAGATCGCGTATGCACCGGCTGCAACGGCGGGTTCATGAAGCGACTCGATGACCGCATGCGGCGCGTCATGGGCTCCAGCATTACGGACGCTACGCCTACGAACCTGACGGAGGATCAGCAGACCCGTGTGGCGCGCTGGGCGTTCAAGGTCGGCCTGCTGCTCATGCTTTGGGTTCACGACGAATGCGCGCGGCACCCTGAGCTACTCGATGCAGTCCGAGTATCCGACCCGAACCGTCACGCGGATCCCCTTGTCCCTTTGGGCGATTTCGCCTATGTAGGGAAACGTCACTTGCCGCCACCCCATGCCCGCATTTGGCTTGGGGCAGCGAGTGAGGAACTTCCCGACTATTTCTCCAGTGTCAGCGCCCTATCGCGTCCTGCGTCTCCACGCCCAGAACGGCTCGGCTACTACGTAATCTTCGCGCTGCGCCACCTGGTTGTCTACATCCTCGCGGGCACCCCGGAACACGGGGATGTCCTCAGCCAAGCACTCGGCAGGTTTGTCGCCCCCGAGCAATTCGACCCTCATAGGCTCGTACCGATCTGGCCAGCGCGTCATGAGCGCCGCCATTGGCCGCCAAGCACGCGACTTACAGCGGAGGATGTCGCCAAACTTACGGGCAATAGTCCCCGCTGGGGTAAGGGCCAGCCACCAGCGGAAGTCGAACCAGAAGCCACGTAGGCGACGCCCCACTACGCCGCCCTAAAGATCAGTAGTTTCGGACGACACGCATGTGGCAGGCTTATACAGAGATTGACTATGTGTGACCGAGATCACACAAACATGCGTTCTACTCGGGCATTATCCCGATTGACCCGAAGTACAGCAGCATCCCTCCTCCCCTCGAAACGGCCCGCCTCCCCAGCGGGCCGTTTCTTTTTAAGCCTCGACCGCAGCTCGGTCGGCGATCGCCGCAAGCACCCGCTCGGCGATGCGCTCGGCGGTGAAGCCCACCTCCTCGTGCAGGAGGGCTGGCTTGCCGTGCGTCACGTAGCTGTCGGGCAGCCCCACGCGCAGGATGCGCGGCGAGGCGGCGCCGGTGTCGTTCAAGGTCTCCCACACAGCCGAACCGAACCCACCGGCGAGAACGCCCTCCTCGACGGTGACGAGCAGGTCGTGCTCAGCCGCCAGCTGCGCCATCAGCCCGGCGTCGATCGGCTTGGCGAAGCGCGCGTCGGCGACGGTCACCGCCACGTCCTCGGCGGCGAGCAGCTCAGCCGCCCCGAGCGCCTTGCCGACGCCCGTTCCGTAGCCGATCAGCGCCACACGCCTGCCAGTGGGTCCGCCGGCGCCGCCTTCGCGCACGATCTCACCGACGCCTATCTCGATCGCCTGCGCTTGGACGGGCAGCGGCACGCCGACAGCCTCGCCGCGGGGGTAGCGCAGCGCTACAGGCCCGTCGTCGTAGGCGAGCGCCGTGTGGAGCATGTGCACGAGCATCGCCTCGTCGCGCGGCGCCATCAGCACGAGGTTGGGCAGGCAGCGCAAATACGCGATGTCGAACGCTCCGTGATGCGTCGGCCCGTCGTCGCCCACCAATCCGGCGCGGTCCATCGCGAACACAACGTTCAGCTTCTGCAGGCACACGTCGTGCACGATCTGGTCGAACGCGCGTTGCAGGAACGTCGAGTAGATCGCCGCCACCGGCTTGACGCCCTCCAGCGCGAGACCGGCGGCGAACAGGATCGCCTGCTGCTCGGCGATGCCCACGTCGAAGTAGCGGTCGGGGAGCGCCTTCTGCAGGATGTCCAATCCCGTGCCGGAGTTCATCGCGGCGGTGATCCCCACCACCCGCTCGTCGCGTTCGCACTCGCGCACGAGCGCGTCGCCGAACACCTTCGTGTACTGCGGCGGCGTCACGCTCGCGCCAGCCGCCTGCGGGCTCGCGGGCGCAGGCGCGCCGCCCAAGATCGACTTCGGCTTGGCTGCATGCCACTTCTCCATGCCCTCCAACCCGCCATCCTCAGCCGGAGCGAACCCCTTGCCCTTGACCGTCGCGATGTGGACCACCACCGGGCGCTGGGCGGCGAGCGCCTCGCGCAGCGCGACGCGCAGCGCGCGCACGTCGTGGCCGTCGATCACGCCCATGTACGCCCAGTCGAGCTCCTCCCACCACAACCCGGGCGCCCAGACCGCCTTGATCGACTCCTTCAGCTGCGGCCCGAGGCGCTCGAACGCGGCGCCCACCCCGCCCGGCCGCCGCGCCAAGCCGCCCTCGATGTCGGCGCGCGCAAGCCACAGCTTGGGGTTCAGGCGAACGCGATTGAAGTAACGCGACAGCGCACCCACGTTGGGAGCGATCGACATGCCGTTGTCGTTGAGCACCACCACGATCGGCGTCCCCAACCCGCCCGCCTGGCCGATCGCCTCGAACGCCACGCCGCCGGTCATCGCCCCGTCGCCGATCACCGCCACCACGTTGCCGTCGCGCTCGGGCTTGCCGAGATGGCGCATCGCCTCCTTGATGCCCACCGCATACCCCACCGACGTCGACGCGTGGCCGGCGCCCATGATGTCGTGCTCGGACTCTGCGATCGAGCAGAACGGGGCAAGGCCCTGGTATTGGCGGATCGTGTGCAGCTGGTCACGGCGTCCGGTGAGGATCTTGTGCGGGTACGCCTGGTGGCCGACGTCCCAGAGGATCTTGTCGCGCGGGGAGTCGAGCAGCGAGTGCAGCGCCACAGCCAGCTCGCACGTGCCGAGGTTGGCGCCGAAATGCCCGCCGATCTCGCCAACGGTGTCGATGATGTGCTCGCGCACCTCCTGCGCCAGCTGGTCGAGCTGCTCCTCGGAGAGGTTCTTGAGGTCTTGCGGGCCTGTTATGCCGTCGAGCAGGCTCACGCCGCGGATCTCCGCGGCGTGTGGTGGGGCTGGATGGCGCCCGCATGCGGGGCGCTGGCGTGGCTGGCGCCGGTTGTGTAGATGCTCACGATGTGCGCGTGTAGATGAAGTCGGTTATCTGCTCTAGCTCACTCGTCGTTGCGTCTTGCAGGCTACCCGCCTGTCGCTCCTCGGCAACAGCCGACGCGGCCTCGCACAGCGCTTCGCGAGCGGTGCGATGGGACTCCCCCGCCAGCTCCCTGGCTCGCTCGATGCCGAACTCGCTCACGTATGTGCGCTTGCCGTGCCGCTCATCGCTGCCACGCGGCTTGCCCAGGGCTTGGTCGGTGCCGGTCACGTCGAGTATGTCGTCAACGATCTGGAACAGCACCCCGAGCTCTGCCGCAAAACGCCGAAACGCCATTGTCGCAGGTTGGCTGACATCCGCCAACAAGAGCACGCAAACCACCGCCGCCCCGATCAGCCTGCCGGTCTTCAGCTCGTGCAGCCTGCGCAATCCCGCCGGCCCCTCTGGGGCGCGCTCTGAGACGTCCACGTACTGGCCTCCCACCATGCCGCCCGCGCCCGTCGCCGCAGCCAGCTCGGCGGCTGCCGCCAGCAGGCGCTCGGGCGCGGAGCGTTGATGGGTGAGCAGGTGGCGAAACGCCTCCGCGTAGAGACCGTCGCCCGCGAGGAT
Source organism: Solirubrobacteraceae bacterium (assembly GCA_051955355.1). Lineage (GTDB taxonomy): Bacteria > Actinomycetota > Thermoleophilia > Solirubrobacterales > Solirubrobacteraceae > Palsa-744. Next base: position 20,351 of record JBQCGU010000004.1, read on the forward strand.
CGCCACGTCCTCGCCGAACGCCACATGGCAGGTGGGCCGTCCACGGCGCAGGTCGTCGTCGTCCATGGCGGGCAGGTCGTCGTGGATCAGCGAGTAGGTGTGGATCAGCTCGAGCGCACCTGCGAGCGGCATCACGTCGTCTTGGTCGATGCCCACGGCGTGCGCGGTGGCGAGCGCGAGCACCGGCCTGATGCGCTTGCCGCCGGCGAGCAGCGAGTAGCGCATCGCCTCCTCCAAGCCGTGTGTGAGCGGCTCCTCGGAGAAGCGCATGTCAGTCAGGTAGCGCTCCACCTTCTCGCGCAGGTGATCTGGATAGGAGGCTTGCACGGCGGGGGTTGGCAGCACCTAAACGCCCGTCCGCTGGGTCCGCCTGGGGACCACTAAAGCAGCGACTCCTGCCCCGGCACCGGTGGAGCTGCCTCGGTGCGCGCCAAGCGCTCCAACTCGGCGGACGCCTGCGTGGCAAGCGCCGCGCAATCCTCGACGAGCGTCGCCGCCGCATCCGGGGATAGCTCGCCCGAGCGCAGCTGCTCGGCAGCGCGCTCCAAGCGGTCGACGAGATCGTCGATCCGCTCAGTGCTGACGCCTTGTGTGCGTTGGGTGTCCATGCTCACGCGGCATTCTCGCGCAGTTCGCGCAACACCGCTCCGAGCACCCCGTTGACGAACGCCGGAGCATCCGATCCGCAGAACGTCTTGGCGGTTTCCACCGCTTCCTCCACCGCCCCCTCGGGCGGGATCGGCTCCTCGGCTGGGGCGGCGTCGGGATGGAGCATCTCGATCAACGCCACGCGCATGATGCTGCGCTCCAACGGCTGGATGCGCTGGATTGGCCAGCCGCGCGAATGGCGCTCGAGGATCTCGTCGAGCTCCTCGCTGCGATCCGCTGCAGCGTGCGCGAGCGCACGCGAGAAGATCGACGCGTCCCGCCCGAGCGCGTCGACGAGCGGCTTGCCCGTGAGATCGTGCTGATAGAGCGCGAACACCGCCGCCTTGCGCTGCTCGGAGCGGCGCATCCGGCTAGGCCCGCGACATGTACTCGCCGCTGCGCGTATCGACGCGGATACGCTCACCCACGTCGATGAACAGCGGCACCTGGATCGTCGCACCCGTCTCGAGCGTCGCCGGCTTGGAACCCCCGCCCGAAGCCGTGTCGCCGCGCAAGCCCGGCTCGGTTTGCGTCACCTCGAGGTCAACCGCGCTCGGCAGCTGGATGTCGGATGGGTGCTCGTCGATGAACAGCACATCCACCTCGCTCGAAGGCGTGATCCAGCGCAGCGTCTGCTCCACCGAGGACTCGGGCAACGCGATCTGCTCGAACGACTCGCTGTCCATGAAGTGGGCGTCGGTGCCATCCGCGTAGAGGAACTGCATCTTGCGCGCCTCCGTGCGCACCGGGCGGAACTTCTCCCCTGCGCGGAACGTACGGTCGATCACCGCCCCGTCAGACGCCCGGCGCAGCTTCGTGCGCACGAACGCCCCGCCCTTGCCGGGCTTGACGTGCTGAAACTCGAGGATCTTGAAAACGGTGCCCTCCACGTCGATGTGGTTGCCGTTCTTGAACTGGTTGGTCGTTATAGACACATTGCCTACTCTTGATTGGTGGGAGGTTCGATGCCAACACCTCAACGCTTCGACGGATACATCCGAGTCAGCCGCAGGATGGGCCGCAAGGGTCCCGGCTATATCTCGCCGACAGTGCAGAAGGAGGCTATCGCCCGCTGGGCAGAGTACCGAGGCGTGGAGATAGCGGCCTGGCACGTCGACGAGGACGAGTCGGGCGGCACCCAGGACCGTCCCGGCCTGCGCGCCGCTATCGAGCGGATCGAGAGCGGAGATACCGAAGGGATCGCGTGCTGGCGACTCAACCGCTTCGCTCGCAACGTCGCCGGCGCGATCGAGGACGTGAAGCGCATCCAGGTGCTCGGCGGACACCTGGCGTTCGTAGAGGAGGACATCGACCCGACCGGCCCGTTCGGCTCGTTCATCCTCACCGTGCTGCTCGCGGTCGCCACGCTGGAGCGCGACAACATGGTCGCGGGATGGCAGACGGCCAAGCGCCGCGCGATCGAGCGCGGAGCGAAGATCAGCCCGACGCCCTACGGATACGAGCGGCAGGCCGATGGCACGCTGAGCCCGGACGCAACGCAGGCGCCGCATGTCGTGGAGGCGTACCGGATCGCTGCCGCTCAGGACGTGAGCGCGGCGTGCATCTATCTGGAAGCAAACGCAGGCGGACGGACCTGGACGACGACCACGGTGCGGCGGATGCTCGCCAGTCGCACATACCTTGGCGAGAGCCGCAACGGCTCGGTTGTGAACCTCAAAGCTCACAAGCCGCTGGTGTCGCGCTCGCTGTGGGAGGCGGCTCAGCGCGAGCCGCGTGGGCGCCGAGCCTCGGCCGCTTTTCCGCTATCGGGCATCGCTCGCTGCGCGACGTGCGGAGGACCGATGGTGGGCAGCCGGGGCGGCCCGATGATCCGCACGTATCGCTGCGCGGCCACACAGAGCCGCCACAAGGGAAAGCGCTGCAAGCGCGCTGCCTTCGTCAACGCGGAGCCGCTGGAGGAATACGTGCGCGAGCAGCTGCGGTCGCTCCTGGCTGGGCTCGACGTGGAGATCGGCGAGGAAACCTCCGGCGATCTGCAAGCACGCGAGCAAGCTGTGCTCGAAGCGGAGAGAGAGCTTGACGCCTACTCCGCCGATCTCACTCTGCGACGCGCGCTCGGCCACCGCTACCACGCACACCTGGACACGCGCGTGCAGGCGGTCGAGCAGGCCAAGCGGGAGTACCAGGAGTTTGCGCGCGAGGTACAGGTGCGTGAGCGGATCAGCGCGGCCGATCTGCTCAATGCCGAGGACCCGCTGATCCTCCCCGAGCTTCTAGGCGGCATCCTGAGCGCGATCGAAGTTGAGCCCGGTCGCGGGAACCTCGCTGGCCGCGTCACGCTTGTTCCAGTGGACAACGATGCGACGGCCGGGGTAGCGGCGACGCATGATGCGTAGCACCGTCCGCTCGGCGGCAGCGCGCGCGACAGCCTCCCACGCCACCCGTGGCTGACAGTCGCTCGCGCTCGTTCTGCGGGTCTGCTCCACACCGTTAATGACCCCAGGCACGCGAAAACGGCCAGCGGATTGCTGGCCGTCGTTCGCAGTTCCTTATCCTCGCAGGAAGGGGTCGTCTATCGGTACTCGACCGGAGGAGGCGGCGCGACTTGCTCCTCACCACCCTCCCCCACGTCCGCGAGCGCCAGCGTCACGCGCGCATACAGACGGTCGAGCGCAGCGGCTCGCGCGCGAGTGGCCTGTGCCTTCGGCGGCTTGCCCTTTTCGGCCCGCTCGACATCAACCTGATCGGCTTCCTCCACCAACTCTCGGTGCAGGGTTGTTTGCTCAGTAAGCGCCGCTAGAAGCGCCTCCCTGTGCTCGTCCAGGTCAATGTCCACCTCAGCGGCTTGCTCAGGTTCGCCCCAGCCCACCACATCGAGGAGTGCGCGAGTGGCATCGAGCTTCGCAAGCGGCTTCTCGTACCACTCGGGATGCTCGTGTCGCCCTCGCTCGACGGAGACGGTCTCGATTTCGTCGGCTGCCGTGCCCAGCTCCGTGTGCAGCCCGAGGCGAACTGATCGCACCAGGCCCGCCGGGATCGTGAACTTCTTGCCCATTCTCGGTTCCTCCTTGTGTTGGAGGCCCCGAGAGACGATCGGCCGAGGCTGCCACGCCCATGTTGGTAGCGTGACCAGCGCGTCGGGAGGCTCGTACTCTCGGCGCCACGCCCCCGGCAGTTACCGCTGCGCGGGGGCACTTTGATCTATGCCGTCAGGCTACCACGAAAACCGGACCATAAATACCCTGGCGCGCATGGGCGTATGCCGCGAGTGTTCCGGCCCGTGAGACAGAAGGCAGAAGTGACGGCAGAGCAAGACCAGCTGATCCTCGGACATGCCCTCCGCGCGCTGCGCAAGGACGCCGGGATGACGCAGGAACAGCTTGCCGACCGCCTCGGCGTCGATCCGACGTTCGTCGGCCGCCTGGAGCGCGGCCAGCGCGGCGCACACTGGCGCACGATCCGCCGCATCCTCACCGCGCTCGACGCGAGCGTCAGCGACTTCGCCGCACAGATCGAAGCCGCCGAGCGCTCCTCGCGACGGTAGTCGCGCCGGGCTCGCCCCAGCGGCCCAACCCCCCGCCTCCACGCACCCCAACAGCCGTTGCTCCTATGTCAAGCGATGTTCGCATTTTGCGCACATTTGGAGCTGGCATCTCATCCTGCGAGCGTTCGCGACGCTCACTCGGTCGGAGCCGCGATCCGACATACTTCGATGATGGTGAAGCTCCTCCTAGCGACGTTGGTGTTCGTGCTTGCGCTCATGGTCGGTTCGATCGTGACGTTTGCGAGCAGCGATGGCGGGCGCGTAGACAACGTGGCTGCGACGAGGGCGTACCTAGTTGCGTGGCACAGGATTGGGCTCGATGGTCGGCGCGATCAGCGGGCCGGCGAAGCGAAGGTCCAATCGCTCGTCGCGGGGGTCAAGAAGGAATGTTCGGGCGTGCTTGCTAATGCGCCTGAAAGTCGCGCGCGAGAGGACATCAGAGATGAGATCCTGGAAGACGTGGCGCTGACACAGGAACGGCCAGCGCGAGACGCAACGCTCGCCTTCGCGCGAGCGGTCCAGCGGCTGCACTGGAGCAATCACAAGCTCACCTATTATGTGAGTCATTCAGCCAGAGAAGAAGCGGCGAAGGAGGAAGTGGCTCTCCCCGACATCTGCGCCGATGCAAAGACCTTCGCCGCCGATGGATTCAAGACGGCCCCGACAACCACCGAGAAATTCCTCGCGAACTGCGGCGCGGCGAACAGCATCACCGCAATCGAATTTCACGCTGGCGAAACCGGGGACCTAGAAGAACGAATCTGGCGCCTGCTCAAGCCATACGAGCGCCGCGACGAGAAGGCTCTGCTTCCCCACCGGCTCTCGAAGCATGAGCGCGAACAGGCAGAATCGATCCTCAAGAAAGACTTCGGAACGCCCGTCTTCGAAATCGCTCATGCGCTCGGGCTACCGGAATGAGCTGACAAACACGAAGTCGCCGCTGGCGGCAGCAGCAGCTGGTGGTAGTGGCGTGCGAGGTGGCGCTTGAGGCAGCGGATGGCCTCGATGCGACTCTTGCCTTCGGCTTCCTTGCGCTGAAGGTAGGCGCGAGTGGTCGGGTCGATGCGGCCACGTGTGATCGCGATGACGTGCAGGGCGCGGTTGAGCTGGCGGTTGCCGCCACGGTCCAGGCGGTGGCGATCGTGACGGCCGGAGGAGACGGGGATCGGGGCGACGCCGGCGATCCTGGCGAACTGCGCATCGCTCTTGAAGCGTTCGGCGCCGGCGGTCTGTCCGATCAGGATTGCGGCGCACAGCGGCCCGCAGCCGGTCTCCGCGAGCAACTCGGGGCGATGAACACGGATGAGGTCGCGCAGTTCTCGCTTGAGCGCCTCCGCTTCGCGGGTCAACACGGCGATGCGCTTGGCCTGCTCGCGGGCTATGCGGACTCTCGCGGTCTGCGGCATCGCGCGCAGCCGACGGGTGATGCGCTGTAGCTGGCCGGGATAGTCCATCTTGCGGGTTGGGATCTTGGCCTCCAGGTCGGGGTCGAGCACGACGAGGTTGATCCGTAGCCTGTTGATGAGCCGGGTGCGCTCGCTGACGAGCGTGTTGCGGTGATCGCATAGCAGCCTGATCTCGGCGGCCTCCCGGTCGAGAAACGCTGCTGGGAACCGCTCGATTCCCTCCCTCAGCACCGCGCGGGCGATGGCGCGAGCGTCGATCTGATCGGACTTGCCGGGCTCTCGTTCACCGCGTCGTGAGGCGCCCATGAGCTTCGGTGCGACACGCACGACGCGCTCGCCTGAGGCGATGAGTGCTTGCTCGAGATGATGGGAGAGATCACGGCAATCCTCGATCGCCCACACGATCTCCCCGCCGAGCTCGTGAGCCCACCGCAGCGCTTCCAGATGGCCTTGCTCCCGAGCGGCGATTTCTCGCTCGCCGAGCAGTTGGCCGGTTGCGGCGTCGACTGCCGCGAGTGCGTGGGTGCTCTTGTGCACATCCGCTCCGATCACGATC
>JBQCGU010000005.1:0-52546 GCA_051955355.1 Solirubrobacteraceae bacterium
GCTGACGCTCGAGCTCAACAACCTCACGCGCGTCCCGATCCGCCTGTACGCGGGGCTGCCGATCGCCCAGCTGTCGTTCATGACGCTCGACGCGCCAGCCGTGCGCCCGTACGGTCACGAGAGCCTCGGAAGCCATTACCAAGGCCAGATCGAGGCAACCGAGAGCCGCTACAGCGGCAGCCGCTGAAGCAGTCCCGGGTTCGGCACCCGCGTGACGCATAATCGATCTGACAGCCACAGTGGACAGGAGGAGCCGATGAGCACCGAGACGCACGCCACCACCGCACAGCCGGCGCAGGACGGGGGTCGTGCTCAGGACACGCTCACGGTGACCGACAACCGCACGGGACGCTCATACGAGCTGCCGATCGTCGACGGCACGGTCCGCGGACTGGATCCGCGCCAGGTGAAGACCTCGGATGAGGACTTCGGGCTGATGGTGTACGACCCGGGCTACGCCAACGTGGCGTCGTGCCGCAGCTCGATCACCTACCTGGACGGGGAGAAGGGCATCCTGCAGTACCGCGGCTACCCGATCGAGCAGCTCGCCGAGCACGCGAGCTACATCGAGGTGGCGTACCTGCTGATCCACGGCGAGCTGCCGACGCAATCGCAGCTGGATGCGTGGACGCACGAGATCACGATCCACACGTTCGTGCACGAGAACGTCAAGAGCTTCATGCAGGGCTTCCGCCACGACGCCCACCCGATGGGGATGCTGCTCGGGTCGGTGGGTGCGCTGTCGACGTTCTATCCGGACGCGAACGAGATCGACGATCCGGACAACCGCTACATCCAGACGATCCGCCTGATCGCCAAGATGCCGACGCTCGCGGCGTTCGCGTTCAGGCACTCAAACGGCCAGCCCTACGTGTATCCCGACAACGACCTGCGCTACGCGGGCAACTTCCTTTCGATGATGTACAAGATGACCGAGCTCAAGTACCAGCCCGATCCGCGGCTGGAACGAGCGCTCGACGTGCTGTTCATCCTGCACGCCGACCACGAGCAGAACTGCTCGACGAGCGCGGTGCGCGGCGTGGGCTCCTCGCGCGTCGACCCCTACTCGGCTGTGGCGGGCGGCATCGCGGCGTTGTACGGGCCGCTGCACGGCGGGGCGAACGAGGCGGTGCTGCGCATGCTGCACAGGATCGAGCGCAAGGAGAACATCCCCGACTTCCTCAAAGGCGTGGAGGAAGGCAAGGAGCGCCTGATGGGATTCGGCCACCGCGTGTACAAGAACTACGACCCGCGCGCGAAGATCATCAAGGCGGCGGCAGACGACGTGTTCGAGGTGACCGGCAAGCGCAACCCGCTGCTGGACATCGCGCTGGAGCTTGAGAAAATCGCGCTCGCCGACGAGTACTTCATCTCGCACAAGCTCTATCCGAACGTCGACTTCTACTCAGGCCTCATCTACGAGGCGCTCGGTTTGCCGGTGGATATGTTCCCAGTGATGTTCCCCATCGGACGCACGAGCGGTTGGATAGCCAACTGGCTCGAGCAGGTTCAGGACTCAGAGCAGCGAATCGCCCGTCCGCGTCAGATCTACACCGGCGAGCGCGATCGCGGCTACGTGCCGATCGAGCAGCGCTCGTAGGCGCCGAGCACGCGCCAGGGCACCCGGAGCTCCGCCTAGAGCACGAGCGTCGCGCCGTGGCGGCGCAGCCACTGCCGCGGCTCGCGCCAACCGGGCAGGCGGCTCTCGAGCAGCGCCCAGAAGCGCGGCGAATGGTCGCGCACGTCGAGATGGCAAACCTCGTGCCAGACGACGTAGTCGAGCACACGCTCGGGCGCGAGCAGCAGCCGCCAGTTGAAGCTCATCCCGCCACTTGCCGAGCACGAGGCCCAGCGGGTGCGCTGGGAGCGGATCGTCAAGCCGCCGTATGAACCGCCGATCTGTGCCACGGCGGCGTCGAGCCGCACCCCGATCTCCTCGCGCGCCAGCCGCCGGTACAGCCGCTCGACCGCCGGCCTGTGGTCGCCCGCAGGCACGAGCAGTCGCTCGCCACTGATGCGCGCACGCGTGCGGCCGGGCTCCGGCGCAAGCGTCAGTTGCCTATCCAGGTAGGGCAGCGTCCCGGCTCGGTCAGCCACCTGGGCCAGCGTGCGACGAGCCTCGGCCAAGCGGCGCTCGATCCACGGCGCCAGCTCGCTCACCGCCGCAGCCGCCGCCCGCTCCGGGGCGCGCGCAGGCAGCACGACCTCGACGGCTGCGTGGGGATGCACGTTGACCCGCACCCGCCTGGCACGGGAAGAGCGGCGGACGGTGTAGGGGATCGCGCTGGCAGGGGGGATCTTGCTCACACACGGAGCCTATGCGTGCGCGAGGTCATAATCAGCCAGCCATGGCCCGCTCGATCGTGAAGCTCCCGGACGAGGTGCGTGAGCCCTACGAGGTGTACGTCAACGGGGTGCCCCAGCGCCGCGGCTCCGACTACCAGGCGAAGGGCCGCACGCTCATGTTCGAGCGCGAGCTGCGCAAGGACAAGATCTCAAAGCGCCGCTGGCTGCTCGGCGCCTGGGGAGTGGGCACCTACAAACAGGACGACTCGGTGGACGTCCGCTACGAGGCGGCGGACGGCTCCCCGCGCGTGGCGGAGGGCTTGGAGATCGAGCTGGGATAGATCGCCTTCTCCCACGGACGCGACAGCTTCAGCGCGCTGAGGATCGCGCGCGTGGCGGGCGAGCGGTTGAGCGTGTAGAAGTGAACGCCGGGCGCGCCGGCGGCGAGCAGCTCGGCGCACTGAAGCGTGGCGTATGCGACGCCGAAGTCGAGCACCGCCTCGGGCTGGTGCTCGCGCGCGTGCAGCTCGCAGTGCAACCCGTCGGGGATCGATGCGCCGCACATCTTGGTCATGCGCTCGAGCTGGCCGATGTGGGTGATCGGCAGGATGCCCGGGATGATCGGCACCTGGACGCCGGCGGAGCGGGCGCGCCGCACGAAGTCGAAGTAGAGCGCGTTGTCGAAGAACAGCTGTGTGATCAGGAAGTCCACGCCCGCCGACACCTTCTCTGCCAGGTGCTCGAGGTCGGCGTCGGGGCTCTCGGCGTGGATGTGCGTCTCGGGGAAGCAGGCGGCGCCGACCGCGAACGGGTAGTGCTCTTTGATCAGCTGCACGAGCTCGCGCGAGTACTCGAGGCCGCCCTCGGCCTTGACCCACAGCTCCTGCCCGGCGGGCGGATCGCCGCGCAGGGCGAGCACGTTCTCGATGCCGGCGGAGAGCATCTGGTCGAGCGTGGCGCGCAGCTCGGCGACCGTGGAGGACACGCAGGTGAAGTGCGCCATCGCCTCCAAGCCGTAGCGCTCCCTGATGTGGCGGACGATGTCGATCGTCTTGGCGCGCGTGGAGCCACCGGCGCCGTAGGTGACCGAGACGAACGCCGGGTCGAGCGTGCGCAGCTCCGACAGCGCCTCATACAGGTTCTGCTCCCCCTGCTCGGTCTTCGGCGGGAAGAACTCGAACGAGAAGAGCGGTTCAGAACCCGCGAGCAGCAGCCGATCGATCCGCATCAGAGAAGGCTAACACGAGCGTGTCAAGGTTTGGGGAGTTTGCGACCGATGCGGGCGCGGAACGCCTTCGCTACGACGATTGCGGGAGATGGCGCCAGCGCTCCGGCTCGCCGGCGATGCGCTGCACATCTCCCAGCTTCTCCAGGTGGATGAGCATGCAGAGCGTTTCGGTGAGCAGCCAGGGGGCGGTGAACGCGGTGAGCTCCATGTCGTAGACGCGCGGGACGATCTCGAACGCCGTGAGCGGCTCCTGGGAGATCGCCGCCCGCACCGCGTCGAGCCGCTGGTTGACGAGCTTGCGGTTGCCCTCGATGTGGGCGCGCACGTCGGTGAACGTGCGCCCGTGGCCCGGCAGGCACAGACGAGCCCCGAGGCGCTCGACCACGTCGAGCGAGGAGATGAATTCGCCGACGGGGTCGGGCGAGTGACCGTAGTCGAAGTACAGGGAGATGCGCCCGAGCAGGTGGTCGCCGGAGATGAGCAGTCGCCGCTCGGGCTGGAACAGGCAGACGTGCGACGGCGCGTGGCCGGGCGTGCAGTGCACCGTCCAGCCGCCCAGGTCGGTGTCCACCACGACACCCGGCACGAGCTCGCGATCGGGAAGCACGACTGCGGCGATGCCCGATTCATAGCCTTTCTTGCGCTGCGCGGCGAAGCGCCGCAACGCCTCCTCGGGCACGCCGCTCTGACGTCCGATCTCCAGCCGCCGCGCAAGCACGATTTCGGCGTCTTCGGTCATCGCGGTCATGTGCTCATACGCGGGGTGCATCCACAGCTCGCACCCGGCGCGCTGCACGATCGTGGCGGCTTGGCCGTAGTGATCGGAGTGCGCGTGCGTGCACACCACCAGGCGCACATCCTCGATCGCCAAACCCACCATGCCGAATGCGCGTTCGAGGTGGGCGAGCGAGTCGGGCTGGTGCATGCCCGTGTCGAACAGCACGACCCCGTCGCCAGCCTTCACCGCCCAGGCGTTGCAGTGCGGCACGCCCGGCCATGGCAGCGGCAGGCGCAGCCGGTAGACGCCCGCGAGCACACGCTCGCCGCGGCCGAGCTCGCGGTTGCGGGCTGGCGCGCTCACCGGCTGAGCTCGCGGCTGCGAATCGGGGCGCTCACCGGCGGGCACATTATCGAGTGGGCCGTGTGGCGAATACCCGGATGGCTCGCGCAGGAATGGAACCGGCGCTTACACTTTCGAGCACGGCTGAGCAAAAGGAGATCGGGATGGCGGAGCAGGGCCAGACGGATGACACGGCGGCGGACGACACCGCGGCGAAGATCCAGCAGGCGGCAGCGAACATCCATCGCGGGGCGGCTCGCACCCGGCGCAACTCGGCGACCGACACGGAGGGCATCGCGCGACGTTATTTCGAGGCGATCGGCGAGCACGATCTCGACGCAGCCGTCGCCCTGTGGTCGCCGGGCGGCACGGAGAACGTGCGCGGCCAGGTTCAAACCACCGCGCCCGACGGCGTACGCACGTATATAGGCGGCCTGTTCGGGGCGATGCCGGACGTGACGATGGAGATCGTCGACACGACGACCGAGGGAGAGCGCTGCGCGGTCCAATGGCGGATGCACGGCACGTTCGCCGGTCCGGAGGCCATGAGCGGCGTGGCGCCCACAGGCAACCCGGTCACGCTCGAAGGCGTCGACGTGCTGACGGTCCGCGACGGCCTCATCCATGCCAACGAAGCATTCCCCGACGGGATCGGCTTCGCACGGCAGATCGGGCTGATGCCCGCACAGGGCTCGGGCGCCGAGCAGCGACTGATGGGCGCGTTCAACACGAAGACGCGCGTCGCACGCCTGCCCGAGCGCGAGGCGCGTCTGGTGGCGGAGGGAGTGTGGGTGGTGCAGGGCCAGCCCGGACGCTGCAACGTGTACCTGATCGAGGATGCAAGCGTGGGAGGCGTCACGTTGTACGACGCCGGAGCGCGCACGATGCTGCGCGCAATCGCCTCGGCAGGCGCCAAGCTCGGCGGGATCAAGCGGGTCGTGCTCGGCCACGGCCACACCGACCACCGCGGCAGCGCTCCGGGGCTGGGAGTGCCTGTGCTCTGCCACCCAGAGGAGGTGCAGGACGCGGAAGGCTCGGGCGGGTTTCGCTATTGGCCCAAGGACCTCGCCGGCCTGCCGACGCCTCAGCGCCAGATCCACCGCGCACTTCACCGCTGGGCGTGGGACGCCGGGCCGGTGACCATCTCGGCCACGCTGAGCGAGGGCGATGACATAGCCGGCTTCACGGTGATCCACCTGCCGGGCCATGCGCCGGGCCAGATCGGGTTGTGGCGCGAATCGGACCGTCTGGCGCTCGTCAGCGACTGCTTCTACACCCTGGACATGTGGGGCCGCCCATGCGCGCCGCACGTGCCGGAGCGGACGTACAACTACGACACCGCCCAAGCACAGGCGTCGATCCGCAAGCTCGCCGAGATGGAGCCGGCTGCCGCCTGGCCGGGACACGCCAAGCCGGTGACGGGCGACGTGCGCTCGGCGCTGCTGAAAGCGGCTGAGGTCTTCTAGGCTGCCAGCGCCTTCCAGCGCGAGCAACCCTCATCGCCGGCGGTCACGGGAGGCTCGCAACGCCTGCCTGCTCAGCGACCACGCGCTGCATTTCGGCGCCTCGCTCGGTCAGCACCCAGGCGTTGGGTCCTCCGCGGGCGCGGCCCACGCCGGTGTTCTCGATCAGTTTGAGCTTCTCGAGGCGGGCGAGCAGCTTCGAGGTCTGCCCCTGATCGTGGATGTCGGCGGCGAGCGCGATCGCGCGGTTGGAGGAGCCAGGGCAGCCTGTGACGGCCAGGAGGACGCGCACCGTGCGGTAGGTGAGCCGCATGTCCAGGTCGCGCAGCGGGTTGGCAGGCGTGGGCTTGCGCACCTCGCCCTTGGAGGGGACCGGGCGGCGCAGCTCCCTCTGAGCGGCGGCGGCGCCGAGATAGGGCAGGACGATCATGCTCATCAGCTGGCCGGTCAGCTCGAGCAGCGATCCGCTCGGTCCGGCGGGGGACTCGATCACGCGGGAGTGCAGCACACCGAGAACTCCCCCCAAAACACCGTCAGCCGTCAGGGGTGGCGGGTGCGAGCCGGCTTTCGCCTCAGCTCGTCCCTCGTCAACGGCGGCGCGCACATGCGCAAGGATCTGCTGACGGCGACGCATCCCCATCTCCCCTGCCGCGAGCGTCTCCACCAGCAGCAGCCGACCCAGGTGCGGCTCGTCTTCGAGGAAGGAAAGGAAGGCTGCCAGGCACACCCTCATGCGGTCACGCCAACGTCCCTGCGACTCGTAGGCGGGCAACACGTATCTGGCGGCGCAGTTCAGCGCCTCTTCGACGGCGGCCATGAAGCAGGCGTCGCGGTCCGCGAACTGTTCGTAGAACGTGCGGCGTGAGACTCCAGACCGGGATACGACTTGGCCGACGGTGAGGTTTGCGACGCCAAGCTCAGTGCTTGCTTCGGCCATCGCTGTCAGCATGCGGGCGCGCTGCAGCTCTGTCACCCGCCCAGACCGCAGAATCTCGCCGTCGGCAGCATCAACGCGGCTCGACCGCCGCTGCCTGTCTCGAGACCCATTTCGCTGGGCGCCCTTCGGTTCGCTGTGTGCTCTGACTGGCATTCGTTGCTGTGACCTGACTCTTGACGGCCAAAGCTTTGTGGGAGCGGCTCCTCGCCGGATGCCCGCGGGATCGCGGCTCATCCGGCGAGTGCCGTCCTACGCGCTTGGCGTTATTTCTTCCTTCTCTTGGTCTTCTTGTGCTTCTTGGTGCAGCCTGTGGCTGCGATCGGGGTTGACCGGCGGATGCTCATCCCGTTCTGTGCGGTGAACGCTGTGGGCATCCGCAGCTTCGCGGTGCACAGGTTCCCGTTGGCAGCCAGGGCATGGCTGGATCCCTGTGGGAGCTTCAGCTCGAAGCTGCCGATCGGAACGTCGGGGATCGTGCGGAACGTGCTGCTCGTGACCCCTTTGCTGATGAACGTTTCGCCGTGCAACTGGACCGTCACCCCGTAACCGGAGAGCACGATCACCAGTTCCGGCCACTTCTCCCCACCGTGACTGACGAAGTACGCCGGTCCGGTGAGCGCCACCGGAAGGATCGGGGTGGTCGCGGTGGCACTGCCCACGATCGATCCTGACGGACAGCTCGCAGGGTTCTGCGCGAACGTTTCCCCAGGACACGCTTTCTGCAGCGTTTTCAAATACGACGGCAGCTGCTTGGGCAGGTCCACCTTCACGCTGGCGATGTTCGCCTGCGATCCCCAGGCGGCCTTCGGGTAAGACAGCTTGACGTCAAGGCTCGCGCCCGCCGCCCTGCTGGTCTTGCCGTTCGTGGACGCCTTGATCTGCGGTTTGAACGCAAGGTTCGCGCAGTTGGTGACCTGGAAGCGACTGGACACGTTCGCCGAAAGCCCTTCGGTGCTCGCGACGGTCGCGCCGACAGCCATTTTCGAGCAGTCCGTCGGGTTGAACGTGAACCCGGGCTTGTCGATCGTGACGTTGACCGCTTTCAACTGCAACGGGATGCCGTCGAGCATCGACGGGAACCTGTCGCTGATGACCCTCAGGTGCGCGTCGATCGGGTCGACGATCACCTTCGCACGCACCACAACCGTCCCGTGGCCGGTGGTGCCGGAGAGGGTGTACGGGCCAGCGACAGCCGGCACCAAGATCGAAAGCCCATAGGGAGCACCGTCATAGCCTTCGGTCAAGAACACCTTCCCACCGGTCACCAGGAACGGGTCCGCGCCAGGTCCGGTGAGGGCTTGGATATGCCCGATCAGGCTGGCTTCGGAGCACGTCCCCTGCGCTGCCTGCGGTTCCTTGCACAACGGGACGCTTGCGATGTTCCCGAGCAACCCCGGCGGCAGCGACTGGTCGATCGAACCCAGGAACTGATCCTGGTCTGAGCGACCGAACGCCAGGGTGAACGGCGTGTATTCCCCAGCCTGAATGTTCGGGCTGCCAGCCACGAACGACGGGCTGAACTGAGGGCCGAAACAATCCTGGTTGACTTCAAACCCGTAGCTGACCATCGAGTCCGGCAGTTCCCCGTCCCAAGAGCCCAGGTCGAGGCTGGAGCTCACCGGCCCGCAGCTGCGCGGGTTGGCGAGCACCGCACGCGGACCGCCCGCGAGCTTCAACCGGAACTCATCGAAGGGCAGCTGAGGCGTGTTTTCGAACACGGTGGTGATCTGACCCGTTCGCTGGTCGATCATGCCCTTGCCTTCGAGCTTGATCACGATCCCGCCTTCACCTTCACTGAACGCCTGGACGTAGAGTTTCACCATCTTGCCATCCTGTGCGTCTTCCGGGGAGCACGGTTCGCATTCAGGCTTTGCCAGATACACCTGTCCTTCCATTGCTTCTTCCAGCGCCGGCGTCTTTATCCACACCTGTCCGACCTGCGCTTCGCGCGGGCATTCGGCGAACGGGGCCGATTCCTGGGAGGGATGGTGCGGTCCGTAGAACTGGGCGGCGCTGCAGGCTTTCAGGCCCTGGGCAGCCGCCGGGTTGACAACCGTTCCCTGCGGCAGGGTGAGCTTCACATTCTTGACGTTCGGGGTCGCAACTCCGTCCGGCGCTGTGTTCTGCGGAACGTGGAGGTCGAAGCGATAACCAGCCGGCGCTCCCGCTTCGAGCGTGTCGGGCACCATGGTGAACGACGAGCTGAATCGAAGCGATTCGCACCCGGTCATCGTGCCGAGCGAAGCCGTTTCGGACGAGTAGAAGTTGCCCGGTTCCGTCCACGGGTCTGACTTCATCGCCGCGCTGAGCCCTTCTGTGCACTGCTGCGGATTGGTGAGCAACGGCACCCGCGCCCCGGTGCCCGGACCGCCAAACAAGTTCGGGATCGGGAAGCCTGCTTCTCCGGCCCCATTGTGTTCGGCCGGCACACCCCACAGCGTGATCGACGTGGCGATCAGAGGCTCCGCCTCGTTCAGGTCGGGAGAGGTGACACGAACGCCATAGTTCCCGTTCGACAGCACCGTCGTGTCCAGCCGCACCGGCACGACGAGCGCATCAAATCCGAAGGCCGCCGGCTCGCCAGGGGCCGGAGCGATGTTGTAGATGGGTGTCGGGATCGAGAAGACTTGGCCGGACCCGAACGCAATCGTAAAGACCGCGGCGCCGACAATAGAGTCCGACGGACATTTCAAGGCCGGTTCGACCGCTTGGCTGATCACCCTGTGCATCGAGCAGCGAGTCACCCCAACCGTATTGCCGACGAAACCGACAGGCAGGTCGAACCGCACGTCCTTCGGGGCGGCGCTGATCGTGTTTGTTTCCTTTGTGTTGAACGCGAAAGCTGTCGTGATGTTCGGATGCGAGCCAGCCTGGGAGTCCGAGAGGGTGGCAACCAGACTGCCTTTAGCCACTCCGAACGGCGCCTGCTCTTCGCTCACCGGAAGCAAGGCTGAACCGCTCGCCGGTTCCGCGCCGCCGCCGCTCACCGATGCTTCGTCTGTCAGAGTCGCAGGCAGGCCACCTGACACTTCGACGGAGATGCGCATTTCGAGCGCTCCGCCGGGCAACATCGATTTTTCGAATTTGCACGACGGGACTGGCGAGGATTCGCATGCCACGAACGCAAAGAAGCTGCCGTAGGGGTATTTGCCTTGGACAGACGTCACGGTCAAACCGGCGGGCACGACGTCGCTGAGCGTGACGGGCCCATTCGTAGAGGCGGCCCCAACGTTCGTCGCGGTCACGACGATCTGGGCCTCGGTGACTCCCTTGGTGACCGTCGTAAACGATGCGGACACGCCTTCGCCCGTCAGCTTCGTGTGTTCGACGGCGATAGCTTCGATTTCGAGGGTGCGCAGCCCGACCCGTGCCGCCCTGCCTCCCCACGTGACTTCATAGACGTGACTTCCCGGGCTGCCAACCTGTTCGGTCACGGTGACATAGGTGCCACCGCCGGGATTTGATTCGACCACCTGATCGATCGCATTCTGCACTTCTTCGGCGGATGCGTCATATGGCAGGCTGGGCGTGACGAACTGCCGCCCAAAGATCGTCATATCCAGACGGTATGTTCCTCCTGTCGCATTCACCGCGAGCCGGTCCACCTCGGTGCGAGGCGATTCCGGCACGAGGTTCGTGGGTGTCGGAACCACGGTGACAGCCCACCGGGGCGTCCCGCCTTCCGCGCTCGCGCTGCTTGCCGCGGCAAGGGCACCCAGCAGCGCACAGGCGCAGGCCGCCAGTACGACGAGGCGCGCGCGCGACGCCTTGAACATGTCCCGAACCATCACTTGCCCCTCCCGTTGTGCTGGCTGTTGCCATTACCGTGACCTGCACCCAATCGCGTGCTCGACGCTTTCGCGCCGTACCGCCTCCGCGCCTGACGTACGCACCGAGCACGCTTGCGCCCCTTCTTGATGTGCCTGCACGCCTTCAATGCACGTGCGAGGCGCTGCTTGCGCGCCAACGACTTCGTCGCAGCATGTGCAGGCGGCGTTGGGCTGACCTGCCCAGCCCCTTCGAATGCCGCGCTGGCCGGAGTCGAGAGCAGCTGTGGCACGCTCGGCGGACCCTGGCACACAGCCCCTTCGCAAGGCACGGCGCTGGGCGGCAACTGATCTCCCGGCCGCGGGATGCGGGCATCGTAGACGTCGTAGCCTTCGTCGTTGTCGCCCGGCAGGAGCCCTTCCAGCGTCGAGAAGAACACATCGTTGCCGCTCGGGCTGTTGTCGCCGAAGAAGGATTCGTACGTGCTGACGCCGCTCGATATCAGGTAGCGCGTGCCGTTCTCCCACTCGTACGCATCCCGCACTCCATTCGTGTCTCCCTTGAGAAGCGGGTCAGGCGTGTCGAAGAAGACACGGCTGCCGTCTTCGGAGATCCCGCGGTTGCCGGTGATGTCGATGAACGTGTTGCCAAGGTTGCCGCTCGGCAGTGCGTTCGACAGCCTGGCATTCCCGCTCGGGACCGTTCCTTCCGGCGGGCACGACACGCATTCCAGCTCTTTGGTCGCGACCTGATAGCGATAGACCTGTTCATATGCGCCGCCGCCGTTGTTGAATTCAAGGGACGGGAACGGCGCGTTGGTCTCGAACACGAACACCGATCCGGACGCCGACGCCCGCGAGAGCGTGGGGCCATCGGTGTATGCGCTTTCGATGGCAGCTATTTCGCTGACCGCTCCCCCGCTCCACACCTCCAGCTCGTTTTCCTTGCGGAACAGGAAGTCCGAGCCATCGCGCGAGGAGACGAGGACGTGAACCGTCCCGCTCGCCAGGTCCGCGACGCCCGGCAGGTAGGTGAGCGTGTTCGTATCTGTGTCGAACGAGTACTCCTTGACAGTTTCGTCGCTGGGAGCGTCTGCCGTCAGCTGGTCGGTGCTCTCGAAGAACACGTGCGATCCGTCCGGAGAGGCGTATACGTAGGACGGGCGGATTTCATTGTTGTTGCCTTTACTGCCGCCTGGTTTCGCGCCGTTCCCCTGTACCGCGCCGTTCGGCGCCGGAGCCGCTTCGCCTTCCACTTCTTCCAGCAGCTCGTCACGCGAGACGAGAACCGTCTTGCGTGAGCCATCCGGAGCGCTCTCGCGCACGTAGATCTCGACCGGGCGTCCTGAGCCCGAGGACGGGTCGGGGCTGACGAAGAACGCCTTGCTGCCGTCTTTGGAGACCTCGTTGTTGAGTACTTCAGGGCTATAGATTTCCACTTCGTCTACGTTCGCCGCGGGCGATGCGCCCCACGGGTCGACGTGACCGTTCGGCAGAACCCCTGCGTAGCGGAGCACGCCGTCGTGCCATTCATAGAACCCGCTGTCGCTGAGAGGCGGCGTGCTACTTTCGTTCAGCGCGCGCATCTCCTGCGCGCGCGATATTCCACCAAGCGACGGATCTGCCTCTTCCTCTTCGGGGGTGAGGATGCCGTCGAAGGAGTAATAAACGGTTTCGTAGTTCGGGGACCCGCCTACGAGCGCTCCCTCAGCCGAGCCCTCGGCGCCTTCGAACTTGAAGGGTTCGGAGACGGCGGGCTTGCCGAGCCACTGAACGGTGCCGTCTTCGTTGTACCTGTACAGGTGCGGCGTCGGGCTGGATTGTTCCTGTTCGGGCACGAACACGGAGGGAGCGCCGAACACGCTCGAGGTCATTTCGGCAGAGAAGCCGAGACCCTGCTGGGGATTCGTGCGAAAAGCGCCCTGCAGGCCCTCGCCGCGCGCGACGGCGGCACGAGTGCTCCAACCGGTCGCGGAACGCTTGGCGATGCTGAAGTAATCCACTCCGGCGGGCGTTTCACCGAATGGGCCGGTTTTGTAGAACGCGACTTCATTTCCGGCGGTCCCCGCGACGATGTAGGGCGGCGTGCCGATGACCGGGGCACCTGCTTCGCTGCCGATCTTGTTCTTGGGCGACGCCTGTTCGTAGAGGCGGCCGTCAGGAAGTCCCGACGATCCGGCCTGCGGTTCGGCCCCTTTGACAGCTTCAGCGCCGGCGGGCTCAGGCATCCACGCTAGCGCAGCCCCCGCCAGCGGCACCGCAAAGATCGAAGCCGCCAAGACCGGCAGAACGCCACCGCGCATCCAAGCTACGCCACGACTGGCACAGGCGCGAATCGCGCCTGTCCGCCGAGCATCGCTACCCCACTCTCGGCGGGTTGAGAAAAAGCTGCCCATCACCTGCATCCCCTCTCCATAGAGCGATCCACATGAGCTGGCCCGCGGAAGGGCGGGCATGAGACATCCGTCACAGAGACACAGCCTGCGACGGCATGAGAAGAAACCGAGCACGCGCGACGCGCGCGCCAGACTGCGAGCGACGCGGAGAGCCGCGCATCCGAGCCCGAGGCTCCGAGCGATGCGCCCGACGCGACAGGCCACTTGCCCACATCAAGGCGAGCACGCCGAAGCGCGCAGCCCTCCCCCTCGCCGCCGGGCTGCCCCGCGCGGCTCCTCAGCGCCGACGAATTGCCGCTACCGAAGCGCTGCCAGAGAGAGAGAGAGAGAGAGAGACGGACGCGTCAGCCACGCTGACGCGTCCTATTAGGGGTGCGTCAAGTGCGCATGGTCTGTCGACCACGTATTCCTTAAGCCAAAACACGCGAAAGCAACTCCCTCTCAGACAGCGACCCGGTCCCTCTCCCAAGGTCCCAGTGAAACCGGTTAACGTCGACCCAAGGCCAACACCCAAACCAGACTTTTATGTACGCCGGGCGTACCCATAGGCCACCCGGTACGGAGCACTATAAGCATCGGCTGCTGTTCTTGTCAAGGGTGTTTGTCCGGACTGGCTGGCCGATGGGCGACCATCCGCGTACGGACGGCCCGACTCGGGAGCCTCGCCCCTTGCAACCGCTAGCCTCAGCCCTACAGCGACCACGTGAGGAACATGGGCAGACGAGCACGAGCACGGGGGCGGATGAGCGCTCCCACCAGTGACTACACCGACGGCGATGGCAATGTGCTCACCCTCCGTGGCTCATTGACGCCGGGTGCGCGCAGCGACTACGCGCAGACGCTGAGCGGCGCCACGGCGACCGCAGCCGCCACGCGGGAGGACGCCTTGCAGCGTGCGTTCGAGCTCCTCTTCGAGCGGCTGGTTGTGCGCTGGGATATCGCCGGGGCACCGATCGAGCGCCAGAAGGAGCTGCTCGGGCGCTTTCGCATGGCAAGCGCACAGGAGCGAGCGTGGATCAGGGAGGTGTTGCGCGAGCACTGCGCAGAGCACTTCCCGGACGTGCAAGTGCCCTAGACCATCGCTAAGTTGCGGTACACCATGCGCCGCACGAAGATCGTCGCCACCATCGGACCCGCCTCGCGTGAGCGCAAGACTCTGCAGGCGATGGTGGAAGCGGGCATGGATGTGGCGCGGCTGAACTACTCGCACGGCACGCTCGCGGAGCACGAGGAAACCGTGCGGCGCGTGCGCGACGCGGCGGGCCGAGCTGGCCGTCCCGTGGCGATCCTTCAAGACCTCCCCGGCCCCAAGCTGCGGATCGGACCGCTTCGTGAAGACCTCGTCGAGCTGAAGCCCGGAGATCACGTGACATTCACATGCGGCGATGGGCACGTGGGCGACGCACGCCACATGACGATCACCTGGCCGGGGCTGGCGGAAGCGCTCGAGCCAGAGGAGGTGCTCTATCTGGCGGATGGGTCGGTGCGCCTGCGGGTGACTGCGGTGCGGCCGTCCGAGAGCGAGGTGGATGCCGAGGTCGAGGTTGGCGGAGCGGTTGCGTCCCGCCAGGGGCTGAACATCCCCGGTCCCGCCCACGCGTTGCCTTCGGTGCCCGAGGAGGATCTCGAGCTGCTGCGCCACGGCGAATCGATCGGAGTGGATGTCGTCGCCCTGTCGTTCGTTCGCAGCCCCGAGGACATCGAGAACGTCCGCTCGCACACCCGCCTGCCGCTGATCGCCAAGATCGAGAAGCCGCAGGCGGTGGAGCGTGCCGAGGAGATCATCAGGGCCGCCGACTGCGTGATGGTGGCGCGCGGAGACCTTGGCATCGAGATGCGCATCGAGCAGGTGCCGGTTGTCCAAAAGAAGTTGCTCGAGCTGGCGGGCTGGTTGGCGCGCCCGTCGATCACGGCGACACAGATGCTCGACTCGATGGTCACCTCCTCTCGTCCTACGCGCGCCGAGGTGGCGGATGTGGCAAACGCGATCCTCGACGGCACCGACGCGGTGATGCTCTCCCAGGAGACCGCCATCGGCGCCTATCCGGTGGAGGCGGTGGCGATGATGGCGTCGATCGCCAACGAGACCGAGCAGACCGCGCCGTATGAGCGCTGGAACGCCTCGCGCGTGCGCCGCTCCGACGCCGACCCCGCTTACACGATCGCGCACAGCCTCACGGTGGCGGCACGCGAGCTGAGCCTCGATGCGCTCGTCGTCCCCACTCTCTCAGGCCGCTCTGCGCGCCTGGTGTCGGCGCACCGACCCACGGTGCCGATCTACGCCCTCTCCCCAGGCCGCGAGACGGTGCGGCGCTGCGGGCTGATGTGGGGCGTGCAGGCGTCCTCGATCCGCCGACATGAGACCACCGAGGAGCTGATCGCCGACGCCGCCGCGCGCGTGGTGGAGCTAGGGTGGTGCCGCCGGGGCCAGCGTGTGGGCATCACCGCCGGGCTGCCCTCCGGGCGACCGGGCACGACGAGCCTCGTGCAGATCCAGGTGCTCTAACGCGGCGCGCCCACGCCGGCGCGCCCGTAGAACTCCTCCTCTTCGCGGCCAAGCTCTGTGACGGCAGGGTCGCCGTACATCCACTCGCGCGCGATCCGATGCCAGTTGGCGCGTGCGCGCAGCTGCGAGAGGACCGCGAGCGTCAGCATCTCCATGCGCCGTCCGAACAGGTGCTCGGGCTGCATCGTCTGATGGCGCATCTCGCGGAAGTGGGTGGAGCGCGGGTCGGAGCTTTCGATCATCACCTGCGTGGCGATCTCGGGCGTCAGTTCGACGTCTTCATCGGCTGTCGTGTACCACCAGATGGCGTCCTCGATGAACGCGAGCAGGTGCTCGGGGTCGACCCGCTCGGGCTCGGGCAGGAAGCCCGAGTCGGCCAGCAACCGGTGCAGTCGCTCCGCATCGCCCTCAGCGACAGCTCGCTGACAGGCCAGCTCGAGCTCGACCGGCCCGGGCTCCAGGCGCTTGAACAGGCCGAAGTCCAGAAACGCGACGCGCCCGTCGGCGAGCAGCATGAAGTTTCCCGGGTGAGGGTCGCCGGAGAACTGCCTGTGTCGGTACAGGCAGCCGGCGAAGAAGCGGAAGACGATCTCGCCGATGCGGTTGCGCTGCTCGAGCGGGTAGCCCTTGAGCTCCTCGAATCCGACTCCTTGCACCAGCTCTGACACGAGCACCCGCTCGCGCGAGAGCGAACCGATCACCTCGGGGACAACGATGAACGGGTGGCCGTCGAAGATGCGAGCGAGCGAGCGCTGGTTGGAAGCCTCGAGCTCGTAGTCGAGCTCCTCGGCGATCCGCTCGCGGATCTCCCCTGCCACTCCCTTGACGTCCAGTGCCGGGGTCATGCGCTTGAGCAGGCGCATGATCATGTCCAAGTTCTGCATGTCGGCGCGCACGGCAGCCGCCACGCCGGGGTATTGCACCTTCACAGCCACGTCGCGCCCGTCCGTGAGTGTCGCGCGGTAGACCTGGCCTATCGAAGCCGCCGCGATCGGCTCCTCGTCGAATTCGGCGAAGACGTCACGAATCGGCTCTTCGAGATCGTCCTCGATCACACGCCTCATCTGCTTGAACGACACGGCGGGAGCGGCGTCGCGCAGCTTGGCGAGCTCGCGCTGAAACTCCTCGCGGTACTCCTCGGGCACCAAGCCGACGTCAAGGAACGACATCACTTGACCGAGCTTCATCGCGGCGCCCTTCATCGTCCCGAGCGCTGCGACGATCTGCTTGGCGGTCTCGAGCTGCCGCCGCGCGAGCGCCCGCTGCGCGGCCTCGTCGCCGCGCGCCACGTTCGCGGCGCGTGTGCCGAACTGCTTTACCGCCTCGCTCGCCGCGAGTCGTCCCACGGTCGCGGTGCGGCGCACTCTCGATGTCGGGATCTTCTCGCGCGCCACAGCACTGATCTTAGGTGGCTGTCTCAGCCAGGCTGCACACGCGAGCCCGGCACGATGTCGTCGCCGCCGTCAGGCCAGCGAACCCACGCCTTCTTGCCTCCGTCGTAGTCGGGGGCGAGCAGGACGAGCGTCGCCGGCTCCCCGAGCGCCGTGCAAGGACCGTCTCCCTCCGGGTCGACCCCGCGCCAAACGCGGATGAACGGGTTGCTCTCCCACTCCTCACCGACGGTTGTCCGATCTGTGTGGCCCGGATAGACGATGGTCTGGGCAGGCAGCTCCATGAGCGTCCCCATGATCGAGTCGCGCAGGTCGGTGTATGTCGTGTGCCCGGGCGCACGCACCCCGCCAACCGAGCCGCGGAAGAGCGTGTCGCCCGTGAACACCGCCGCATCCCCGCCGGCGAAACCGCCGGGGCCGTGGCCACTCCCTGGCCTATGGCTGCTCCTGCCCTCCGAGGCGCCGACGCCTGCCTCGTACACCAAGAAGGACAGCATCCCCGCGGTGTGACCGGGCGTGCGCAGCGGACACACCTCGAGCGCGCCGAAGCGCAGTGTCTGGCCGGCGTCGATCGCCTCGAGCTGCGCCCCCGCCGCTTGCCCGACATCGCCCAGCAGCTCACGTTCGCTGGAGTGCACCAACACGCGGATGCCTGGCCAGCGCTCGCACAGCACACCGAGCTCGCTCACATGGTCGAAGTGATGGTGGGTGAGCAGCACATGCGTCGGCTGCACCGCGAGCCGTCCAGCCGCATCGATCAACGGCTGCACAGGGCCGCCGGCGTCCACGAAGAAGGCCGGGCCGCCCACCCCATCGGACACCAGGTAGGTGTTCGACAGGAACTGCGAATTCATCGAGCACTCGACAACCATCGGGGCATCGTTGCACGAACCGCCTCCTGCGGTCAGGCGCCAGCAGGCTGAAGGCAGCGGCGCCGACGAGAGCTCGCCGGTGTCGAGTGGGAGCCGGCCACTCGGTCAGGCACCCGGCGGTGGCGCCCTTACACTGGCGCCATGGCGCTCATCCACACCTGCTACCGCATCACCGACATCGACCGCTCGGTGGCCTTCTACGAAGCGCTCGGCTTCCGCGAGGTCGGCCGTGTCCCAATCCGCGACGAGGCGATCAACGTCTTCATGAGCCAGCCGGGCGACGGCGACTCCCCGCGACTCGAGCTGACATACAACTTCGGCGTGGATCGCTATGACCTCGGCACCGGATACGGCCACATCGCGATCACCGCCCCAGATCTGGATGCGACGCTCGCCAAGCTCGCCGAGCAGGGCATCGAGCCCGAGAAGCCGCCCTACAGCGTGCGGGAGGGTGGCTCGCGACTGTGCTTCGTCAAAGACCCCGACGGCTATCGCGTCGAGCTATTGGAGATGTAGGGGACGCTCGTTGCATGGAAGGCCTGATTCTTGGTGGAATCGAGCCTTCGACAACTGAAACCCAGCCGTCGCCAACTGCGAGCCGCTGCCGCCGGCCACAGCGGCAACACCAACATCTCCGAGCGAATCGAGCAAATCATCAGCGCGGAGCCGAGCGATAGCGCTCATCGTTGACGCCGGCCCACTCTACGCCACGTAGACGGCGACGACGTTCATCACCAGGCGTGCCTTGAGTTGTTGGAGACTCATCCCGGCCCCGCGGTCGCTCCGACCCTCGTTATTACCGAGGTCGCATACCTGATCGCAAGTCGTCTCGGCTGGCAGGCCGAGACTCGATTCCTTGGCGACCTCGCGGCAGGCGAGATGAGCCTGGAGCCGGTCGACCCCAAGGACACCCTGCGAATCGCAGAGTTGGTCGCGCGCTACCACCACCTTCCCCTTGGCACCGTCGATGCATCAGTCGTCGCTGCCGCCGAGCGCCTTGGCGCGACCGAAGTGGCGACACTCGATCGCCGCCACTTCACGGTGGTGCGCCCGCGCCATGTTGAGGGATTCAACCTCCTCCCCGGCGCAGCACACATTCGCCGCTAAGGTTCTCTCGGTGGTGAACCGTGACGCCACAACTGCTGGCACAGTCCACGGCGAGCATCGCTGGGACTACGTGTTCGCGTCGCTGTACGACCGCATCATGCGCCGCGGCGAGCAACGGAGCATGGGTAGGCGCAGGGGCGAGCTCGTTGCCAAGGCGCGCGGACGCGCGCTCGAGATTGGCGCAGGAACAGGCGCCAACATTCCCCACTATCCAGACGACGTCGAGGAGTTGATCCTCGCGGAGCCATTCGAGCCGATGCGCCACCGCATGGAGCGCAAGCTCGCCGAAAGCGGCAGGTCGGCGAGCACGCTGGACGCGTCTGCCGAAGCGATCCCATTGGAGGACGAGTCTGTCGACACCGTCGTCTCGACGCTCGTGCTGTGCACCGTCGACTTCCCGGATGTCGCGCTGACCGAGGTCGCGCGTGTCCTGCGCCCGGACGGCCAGCTTCTGTTCATCGAGCACGTCCGCTCGCACTCACCCCGCGTGGCCCGCTGGCAAGATCGCCTGCAGACGCCGTGGCGACACTTCGGCGCAGGATGCCGTTGCAATCGCGACACAGTCGCATCGATCGAAGCCGCGGGCTTCTCCACCAAGCACGAGGCGGCACATTGGAAGGGTGTGCCGCCCATCGTGGCGCCGCTCGTCATCGGCCGCGCGGTGAAGGCTTGAGCCGAGGACGAGTTGCAAACCTACCGCCGCCCCGGCGGTTGCAGGGGAGAGGTCATTGAGCGGCCGTCCGACGTTTCGGTCGTCTGACGAGGCTGCGCACCGCGGCGTGAGAGGCGGGAAGTCGAAGAGGTCGATGCGCGGTGTGGTCCTATGGCTGCCCCTGGCGGCTGCCGTCGTCGCCGCGGTCGTGACCCTCACCCCGGGACCCATGCCTGTCCACAGCTTTTATGACACAGCCGCCCTGGTGATGCCCGTCCTGATTGTGGCACTCGTGGTTGAGAGGAGGGCGCTGGAGGTTCTTCGGAGCAACAACGCAGCCCGAGTGCTCATGTTGACCGCCATGCTCGCGGGCGAGTCGGCTGCCTTGATCGGATCGTCGGGGGTGTTCCGCGGTCACACCGGCTCCATGAGCTTCGAGCAGGGCACGGTAGCGACACCAGCCGCTCTCAACGCCCTGCTGGCGGTTGTGATGATCGGCGGTTTCGTGTGCAGCTTCGTCATGCTTGCGGTCCTCGCCCTCACCAGGGTGGACGACCAGCGCGGGGAGGGCGACGCAGCTCGGCGGTGAGTAACGCGCTTCACCGAGGGGTGGGCTGAAGAACTCGCCGAGCAGTACTATCCGCGCGATGGATTTCACCCGTCTGATTTCGACACACGAGCGCGAGGCCGCCATCCATGAGCTCCAAGTCTTCTTCGAACGGGGCTTCATTGATGCCGCCACGTTTGACAAGCGCAAGAAGGATGTCCGAGACTCGAAAACGCTTGGCGACATCGACGTGTATCTCAAAGAGCTGCGAGCCGGGTATCGAGCGCAGGAGCTGCGCGCCACCGACCAGGAGCGCGACTCCGCGAAACGTCGGCTGACGATCCATCTCACGGAAGGCCAGATCGCGCAGGAGGACTACGCTCGTCGCGATCAGCTCGTTCGTGATGCGGTTTCTGCGGCTGAAATCAACGACGTATTTGCAGACCTACCCGGACTGAAGCCGCCCCGAGAGCGCCGCGGCGATCGTTTTGCCTCAACCGCGGAGCGAGAGCGCGCGCTGAAGTCCCTCAAAGAAGCGTACGACGCCGGTCGGCTCGAGTTGCATGAGCTCGAGGAGCGCATCGAGGTGGTGGCTGCCGCCCGCAGCCGCGAAGAGATACATGCCGCGTTCCGCGGCATATCCCAGCACCGACTGGGACAACCCCGCGAGACCGTCAAAGGCGCCACACAGAAGGCGACCCGTGTGGGCTTCGCCGTGGCCCGCACCGCAGTGGTGGCGGGCTGGTTGTGCACTTGCCTGCTGATCGCGCTCGTCTGGCTCGTCAGTGGCATCGGAGCAACAATCCCTGTTGTCCTGATCGGGTTGGTCAGCACAGCCTCGTGGTGGTTGCTCCGGCGAATGCCAGAGCGGAATCGCACCTGATCGAGCACGCCCGGGGTCGAGCGCTACGCTGCGCTCAATCCCAATCCGAGAGTCAGGAGCAGGCGATGCCCAATCCGGTGGTGCATTTCGAGGTGCTCGGCAAGGACGCCAAGGCGCTTCAGGGGTTCTACGCGAAGGTCTTCGACTGGCAGCTGGACCCTGTGATGGACACTTACGCGATGGTGAGGCCCGAAGGCGACAAAGGCATAGCCGGAGGCGTCGGCTCGACAATGGAGGGGGCACCCGGGCACACAACCTTCTACGTGGAAGTCGACAACCTCCAAGCGACGCTCGACCAGATCGAGTCAGCCGGCGGAAGCACGGTGCAGCCGCCGATGGACATCCCGAACGGGCCTAGCATCGCGTTGTTCAGAGACCCGGACGGGAACCTCGTAGGCCTTGTCAAATAGAACCGTGGAGCTCGGCCTGGCGACGTTCGCCGATCAGTCTCCTGACGCCGATCCGCATGTCACGGAGCGGCGCCTGTCGGAGCTGCTCGAGGAGATCGCCCTGGCGGACGAGCTGGGCTTGGATGTGTATGGGGTGGGTGAGCATCACCGCCCCGACTATGCGGTCGCCTCGCCGGCGGTCGCGCTCGCGGCAGCGGCTGCGCGGACGAGCAGGATCCGGCTGTCGAGCGCGGTGACCGTGTTGAGCTCGAGCGACCCGGTGCGCGTGTTTCAGGATTTCGCCACCGTCGATCTGATCTCAGGCGGGCGCGTGGAGATCATGGCTGGCCGCGGGTCGTTCACCGAGTCGTTCCCCCTGTTCGGCAATCGCCTCGAGGAGTACGACGAGCTGTTCGCCGAGAAGCTCGACCTGCTTTTGCGCGTGCGCGAGTCGGTGCGCGTCACCTGGTCGGGCAGACACCGCCCCGCATTGCAGGATGCAGCCATCTATCCCCGCCCGCTGCAGCAACCGCTGCCCGTGTGGGTCGCCGTCGGAGGCACCCCGGCGTCTGTGGTGCGTGCGGGCATGCTCGGTTTGCCGTTGATGATCGCGATCATCGGCGGGGCGCCCGCGCGCTTCGCTGCGCTCGTGGATCTCTATCGAGAGGCGGTTCGCCGCAGCGAGGTGGACACCGCGGGCACAGCGCTCGGCATCAACTCCCACATGTACATAGCCGACGATGCCCACCAGGCGCGCGACGAGTTCTTCCCGTACTACTCGACGATGATGAACCGCATGGGGCGCGTGCGCGGGGGGCCGCCGATGACCCGCGACCAGTTCGACGCCGCGTGCGAGCCCGAAGGCCATCTGCTCGTAGGGTCCCCGACGCAGGTGAGCGCCAAGATCCTCGCCCTGCACGAGCTCTTCGGCTACGACCGCTTCCTCGGGCACATCAGCGTCGGCACGCTGCCCCACGATCGAGCGATGCGGGCGATCGAGCTGTTCGCCGGCGAGGTGGCTCCCGCGGTGCGCGCCGCATCCTCATCGGCAACGGTGTCCGCGGGATAACCTTCGAGGCGATGGCCGACACGGGCAAGATCGCCAAGAACCTCGAGCGCTTTGCGCAGGCGGTGGCGGCTCACGACCGCGAGAACCCCACGCACACCGCATGGGGGATCGGCCTGGCTCACTACGACATCGAGCGCCTCGGCCTCGAGGAGGGCGAGGAGATCCTGCCGGGCATAACCCTGCAGTGCGACGGCGGTGTGAGCGGCAACTTCAGGGTGCTTTGCGACGGCCAGCACGACGAGGGCAAGGCGGAGTCCGAGCAAGAGGTCGTCATGGCGGTCGCCACGCGCCAGGTTCCTGCCTCCTCCCCGGCAACCGAGCCGCGCGAATACGGCAGCCGATGAGCCGCAGCTCAGTAGACGGCTGGCGGAGCGACCCCAGCCCGCACCGCGATCCTCTGCACCAGCCCGCTGACAGTCGGACAGTCGATGCCGTGACGAGCGGCAGCCCGCAGGACGGCGCCGGGGATCGCATCCAGCTCGGGCGTGCGACCGGCGGCGATGTCGCGCTGCATGGAGCTGCCGAGCGTGTCGTGCGCGGCGCTCAGCTCACCGAGCGGCTCGTCGGCGTCGAGTGACGCTCCCTCGGCGCGCGCCACCAGGCAGCCCTCCTCGATCGCCCCGATCAGCTGTGCGCGCAGGTTCGGCGTGGAGCGGATCTCGCCGAGCAGCAGATCGAAGGCGCTCGTGGTGCAGGCGAGCGCGTTGAGGCGCACGAGCTTCGACCACATCACCTGCGCTTCGGCGGCTTGCGAGGCAGAGGAGAACACGCGCGCCGGCACGCCTGAATCGCTCAGCACGGCGGCAAGCGCGCGCATCGGCTCTTGCATGCTGCGCTCGCGGCTTGCCATGTCGATGCGCAGGAAGCGACTCGTGTGGACGATCACGCCTGGGTGCGGGCGATCGGACTCCACACGGATCGTCGCCGCCACCACGGACTCGGGTGAAAAGCGCGTGCGCAGGAGGGCGAGGTGGTCGAGGCCGTTGAGCAGCGGGAGCACGAGCTTGGGCTCCGCCTCTATGCGATCGAGAGCACGCTCCAGACCGACAGCCTTGGTGGCAACCACCAGCACATCCAGGTCGGGGTCGCCCAGGCGCGCGGCGGCGGAGGGGTGAGCGGTGAACTCGCCGAGCAGGACGCTGCTGACACGCAGGCCGTCGCGAGCGATGACCTCGACCGTGCCGGGCCTGCCAACCACGTTCACCGGGGTGCCGCAACGAACCAGAGCACCAGCCACAAGGCCGCCCACCCCGCCCGGGCCGAGCACGGCGATCTTCACAGCAGCACCCCGGGGTTCATGATGCCAGCCGGGTCGAGCGCGCCCTTAGCCGCGCGCAGAGCCGTGGCGAAGGCATCCGGGCGCTGACGGTCATACCAGGGCCGGTGATCGCGGCCGACCGCGTGATGGTGGGTGATCGTCCCACCCTCGGCTGTCACCACATCCGAGACGGCGCGCTTGATCGCCTGCCACTGCTCGACCTCCCCACCGCGCACCGCCGGGGCGAGCACCGTGTAGTAGGGAGCGGGGCCGTCGGGGTAGACGTGGGTGAAGCGACACGTCACACGCCCCTCGCCGGCGAACTCGCGCAGCGCCTCCTGCGCCGCTCCGGTCACCCGCTCGTGGAACCCTCCGAACCGCTCCCACGTGATGGCGGTCTCGAACGTCTCGCTGAGCACACCCATGGCGACGAGCACGTCGCGCACGTAAGGCGCGCGCAAGAACGCCTGCCTCCAACTGCCCACCTCGTCTGTGGACGACGTTCCCCCAGAGGCCGACTCGCGGGTGTGCGAGCGCGCACGCGAGTCAGCCGTTTTGGAGCGACTCACATCCCCGCCGTGCTCGGCGCAGATCGCCGCGGCGCGATCGATCAGATGCCCCACCGGATGATCGTGCGACTCGAACCCGAGCACGAGCAGTGCGTGCGAACCGTCGCCCGCGAGCGTGAAGCGCGCCTCCTCGGCGTCGATCAGGCGGCAGTTGCTCGGGTGAAGACCGGATTGGCTGAGCGCGCGCACGCACTCAGCCCCGTCGAGGAAGCGCTCGAAGCGCACCGCCGCCGAAACACGGTGGACAGGGCGCGGCTGAACGCGCACCCAAGCCTCGGTGATCACCCCGAGGGCACCCTCGGAGCCGACGAGCATCCGATCGGGGGAGGGTCCGGCGCCGGAGCCGGGCAGCCGCCGCGAGACCCACTCACCGGCGGGCGTGAGCGCGCTCACAGACTCGACGAAGTCCTCGATGTGCGTCCAAAGCGTTGCGAAGTGCCCGGCGGCCCGCGTGGCGATCCAGCCGCCGAGCGTGGCGTACTCGAACGACTGCGGGAAGTGGCGCAGCGTGAATCCGTGCTCAGCCAGCTGAGCCTCGAGCACCGGGCCGCTTGCGCCTGCGCCGATGCGAGCCGAGTGCTAGATCGGATCGACTTCGAGCACGCGGTCGAACGCTCCGAGATCGATGCTGACAGCGCCGTTGTAGCCTGACCCGACGTCGGGCGTGACACCGCCGACGACGCTCGTCCCCCCTCCGTAGGGAACCGCCGCCACGCGCTCGCTCGAGCACCAGTCCAACAGCCGCTCGAGCTCCGAATGCTCGCGCGGGTGAGCGACGAAGTCCGGGGGGTGCTCGAAGGTGCCGCGAAAGCCGCGCACGACATCGCAGTAGGACTTGCCGAGCGCATGCGAGGCGCGAGCGTGGGCATCCACCGCACAAATCTCCCGAAGTGCGGCGGGTGGCCTGACGTCCGGCTCTCTCAGGGAAACTCGCTCGAGCGACAGGGGATCCTCGATCTCGCGGGGCGAGAAACCCAGATGCGGGTAGAGTCCCGACGCGGCTGCTTGCACCTCTCGACGCGAGGGCTGTTCGTGCTCGAGCCCCCAGCCCCAGTGCTTGCGGCGGCGCTCTGTCGCGGTGGGAGTCACAACGGGAGCGAGTTTACGGATGCCATAACGCGAGCTTCACTCGCGTCGCTCGCCCGGAGGCTAGCCTTTGAGGAGATGTCAACCTCCCCCGCCCGGTTCACGACGAGCGAGCTGCCGGAGATCCTTGCGCGCGGGCCGTGGGAGCTCGATCGGGTGCGTGCGCGTTGGCGCAGCGACCACTTCGACCCGCCCGCCGAACACACGCTCGCTGCGGACGCCGAGATCGCCTCGCTGCGTGACCGCGGCTCGCCAAGCCACGATGGGCTGGCGGGCAGGCTGGTGGACTTCAAGGACACACCCGAGGGCATCGAACTCGAGATGCAGCCGCTGCGCTGGGCGCTGCGCCTGGTGTCGGGCGACGCTTCGGACAGCGTCGCCGCCCTGTGCGTGACCCGCTCGGCGGACGGCCGCTGGCTTGCGGGCAGGCGCGCTCCGTGGCTGTCCTCATGGGCAGGACGCTGGGCGCTCGGTGCCGGTGGCGCGGTGGATCTCGGCGAGAACCCGGCTGACACTCTCGTCAGGGAGCTGCAGGAGGAGTGGTCGGTGTCGCCGGCGCATGCTCGCGGCGAGGCGCTGATCAGACTTCCGCACGATCTCGTGATGTTCGTCGGTCAGGCGTGGCTCTCGGAGGGCGCCGAGGTGACGCCCGACCATGAGCACGACGAGTACGCCTGGTGGCCGGCGGACATCGACGACTGGCCGGCGGAGGCAGGGGAAAACCTGCGCCGAATGGCGCGCTGGCTGTCCGAGTGAGCGCGTTCAACGCCCTGAAGTGGACCTCGTTCGGGCACTCGTGTGTCTATCTGGCGCTGCTGCTGTGCGCGTTCGCGCTCGGTAAACCCGAGCCCGCGACGTTCGTGCTCGGGCTGACGCACGGCTTGTTGTGGATAGGCATGTCGCTCGCGTGCATCCTGGCCACCCGACTGCGAGTCGTGCCGCTGCGGCTGGCGGTGGCGGTGGCGGTGCTCGGCGGCATCGGACCGTTCTTCGGCAGCGCCGAGTTCCTACGCGAGCAGCGGCTGCGCACGGCAGCCACCGCCCGCTAGAGTGGGGCGAAATGGCTGCCGGAACGACGACTCAGGACACCGTCGACGTCGTCACACCCGCAGCCGGAGAGTCGGTCACCGAGGGGACGATCCTCGAATGGCATGTGAAGGTGGGCGACTTCATCAAGGTGGACGACACGATCGTCGAGATCTCCACCGACAAGGTGGACGTCGAGCTGCCCTCGCCGGCGAGCGGCACGGTGAGCGAGATCCTCGCCGAAGAGGGCGACACGGTGGGGGTTGGACAGGTGATCGCGCGTCTGGTGCTCGGCGAGAGCACCGACGGGAACGGCAGCGCGCCGGCACAAGCCGCGCAGCCGACCGCGGCTGAGTCCCAGGGCACAGCCGAGTCGCAGTCGAGCACCCAGGCGAGCCCCGGCGAGCTGCCCGACGGCACGCGCGTCTCGCCCGTCGCCGCTCGCGCGGCGGCTGTCGAGGGCGTGGATTTGAGCGGCGTGTCGGGAAGCGGCCCGGGAGGCAGGATCGTCAAGGCGGATGTGCTCGATGCCGCAGACGGCGGCAACGGAGCGGGCGCTGCCGCCGTGGCCGAGCCGTCGCTCCCCCAGCAGGCGCCCGAGCGCCAGCTGCTGCGCGGCGGCGCGGCGATGCTGGCGCGCTACATGGACGAGTCGCGCTCGATTCCCACGGCGACGAGCTTCCGCACGATCACGGTCACGACCCTCGACGCGCGACGTCGCGAGCTCAAGGAGAGCGGGCGCAAGGTGTCGTTCACGCACCTGATCGCCTACGCGATCGTCAAGGCGTCCGAGCAGATGGGCGTGATGACACACCATTTCGAGGAAGCCGACGGCAAGCCCTACCGCGTCGACGATCGCCAGGTGAACCTCGGCCTCGCGGTGGATGTGGAGAAGAAGGACGGCACACGCACGCTGATGGTGCCGGTGATCCGCGGCGCCCAGGCGCTGTCGTTCGAGCAGTTCCTCTCCGCCTACGACGCGCTCGTGGAGAAGGCGCGCACGAACACGCTCAGCGCGGACGACCTCGTGGGAGCGAACATAACGCTCACCAACCCGGGCGGGCTCGGCACTGCCGCTTCCGTCCCCCGCCTGATGCCCGGCCAGGGAACGATCGTGGCGACCGGCTCGATCGGCTACCCGGCGGGCTTGGAAGCCATGGGCGCCCAACTCGGCGCGCAGAAGGTCATGACGATGACCTCCACCTACGACCATCGCGTGATCCAGGGCGCGGAGTCCGGGCGCTTCCTCGGACTCGTCGAGGCGCACCTGCAAGGCGAGCACGACTTCTACGAGAGCCTGTTCTCCTCGCTCGGCGTCGAGCTTGGACCGCCACCGGCGGCGCCCGCTCCAGAACCCGCCGCCACGCCGGCGGTTGCCCCCGCTGCGCCGCCGGCTGGCGTGGACGAGCAGCTGCTGCAGGCGGTGCAGGCGGCGAGCACCCTCGTGCACCGCTTCCGCAGCCACGGCCACCTGGCGGCGCGCCTTGACCCGCTCGGCACCGAGCCCGAGGGCGAGCCGGAGCTCGACCCGCAGAAGGCGGGCCTCACACCCGATCTGCTGCGGCGCATCCCGTCGAAGATCCTGCCGATGTACGTTCCGGGCGAGACACTCGCCGACGCGCTGCCGCACCTGCGCGAGACCTACTGCGGGACGATGGCGTACGAGATCGAGCACATCTCATCCCACCGTCAGCGCACCTGGCTGCGCGAGCACATCGAGTCCGGCGCGTTCAGGAAGCCGCTCGCTGACGATACGCGCAAGGCGCTGCTCAAGCGGCTGATAGAGGTGGATGCCCTCGAGCGCTTCATGCACAAGGCGTACCTCGGCCAGCACCAGTTCTCGATCGAGGGCGGAGACATGACCGTGCCGATGCTCGACGAGCTGATCCAGCTGTCAGCGGCGGCGGGCGCGCACGAGGTGGTGATGGGGATGGCGCACCGCGGACGGCTCAACGTCCTGGCGCACAACCTCGGGCGGCCCTACGACACGATCTTCGCCGAGTTCGAGGGCGCCTCGACGCTCGAGGCGGTGACGACGATCCCGCAGGGTGGGACCGGGGACGTCAAGTATCACCACGGCACCCAGGGCTCCTACAAGCTGCCCGCCGGAGGCACCATCAGGGTCAACCTGGAGTCCAATCCGAGCCACCTGGAGTTCGTCTCGCCGGTCGTGGAGGGGGCGACGCGCGCAGCTCAAACCAGGCGCGACGGTCCGCATCCCGAGCAGGACACGAATGCGGCGGTGCCGATCGTCATCCACGGCGACGCCGCCTTCCCCGCTCAGGGCGTGGTGGCGGAGACGCTCAACCTGCAGGCGCTCGACGGCTATCAGGTGGGTGGCACGGTGCACCTGATCACGAACAACCAGGTCGGCTTCACCACCGACCCCGACGACGCCCGCTCCACCCGCTGGGCGTCGGACCTCGCAAAGGGCTTCGACGTGCCGATCATCCACGTGAACGCCGACGACGTGCCGGCGTGCATGAGCGCGGTCAGGCTGGCGTTCGCCTTCCGCCAGGAGTTCGGCCACGACGTGCTGATCGACCTGATCGGGTATCGGCGCTTCGGCCACAACGAGTCGGATGAGCCGGCGTACACCCAGCCGGAGATGTACGCGAAGATCAAGGGCAAGAAGCGCGTCCACGAGCTGTGGGCCGAGCAGCTGATCGGGGACGGCGTCGTCACGCGCGACGAGGTGGAGCGCCTCGGCCAGGAGGTGTGGGACAACCTCACGCTCCTGCACCAGCGCCTGAAGGCGCGGATCGCGACGGCGGTGGAGCAGGGGTCGGTGGAACAGGGCACGGGCGAGTACCAGCTCGACCGCTCGCCGAGCCCAGAGGTGCGCACGGCGGTGCCGGCGGCGCGCCTGCGCGAGCTCGGCGAGGCGCTGCTGCGCGTGCCCGAGGAGTTCACCGTCCATCCGAAGCTCGTAAAGCAGCTCGAGCGCCGTCGCGAGGCGCTGGCGTCCGATGAGGGGGCCGGCTCGACCGACGCACGCATCGACTGGGCGCATGCCGAGGCGCTGGCGTTCGCCTCACTGCTCACCGAGGGCACGCCGATCCGCCTCACCGGTCAGGACACAGAGCGGGGCACATTCTCTCAGCGCCACATGGTGTTGCACGATGCGAAGACCGGCCGTGTGTTCTGCCCTATGCAGAACGTGCCTGGAGCACAGGCGCCGATGGAGCTGCACAACAGCCCGCTGTCGGAGCTTGCGTGCATGGGCTTCGAGTACGGCTACTCCCAGGAGGCGCCCGAGACGCTCGTGCTGTGGGAGGCGCAGTTCGGCGACTTCGTCAACTCGGCGCAGGTGATCGTCGACCAGTTCATCGCCTCTGGCCTTGCCAAGTGGGGCCAGACCTCCCGTCTGACGCTGCTGTTGCCGCACGGCTACGAGGGATCAGGCCCCGAGCACTCCTCGGCACGCCTGGAGCGCTTCCTGTCGCTTGCGGCGGAGGGCAACATGCGCGTGGCGAACCTGACGACGCCCGCCCAGTACTTCCATCTGCTGCGCCGTCAGGCGAAGATCGCCAAGCAGCGCCCGCTCGTGATCATGACCCCGAAGTCGCTGCTGCGCCTGCCACAGGCGAGCAACCTCGTGGCGGACATGGCGGAGGACTCGCGCTTTGAGCCGGTGCTCGCCGAGCCGGGGGTGGATGAGGAGAAGGTGACGCGCCTGGCGCTGTGCACGGGCAAGATCTACTACGACCTCGTCGGTCATTCCGACCGGCAGGGCAAAGACAACATCGCGGTTGGGCGCGTCGAGCTGCTGTACCCCTTCCCCGAGTCGCACATCCGTCAGCTGATCGCCCGCTACCCCAACCTGCGCGAGATCGTGTGGGTGCAGGAGGAGCCGCGCAACATGGGCGCCCGCGCACACATGTTCCCGCGGTTGATGCAGATCATGCCCGACGAGATGCGCTTCGGCTACATCGGTCGCCCCGAGCGCGCAAGCCCGGGCGAGGGGTATCCGTCAGCGCACATCGCCGAACAGAGCCGCATAGTGCGCACCGCGCTCAACATGCAGATCCCGATCTCCCAATACCCGCGCAAGACACCGGGCGAGCGCTGATGGCTGCCCTTTGGCGCCGCTTCCTGACGATCATGCGCCAGCGCCGCCGCAAGCGGCGCATGCGCGGCTGAGACCCAGCGGCTGCGCCCAACAGCGGCTTCTAGTCGCGACAGTCCACCGCAACGGCGAGGGCCGAGCACATCTCGTGCATCCGATCGTCGCTCAGCCTTCCCAAGCGCTCCACGAGAACCCCAAGCGAGACGCTCTCAACTGAGTCGAGGTTCGCTCCGCACCTGCGGGGCACCGGATCGTCGGCCGGATCCAGAACCACTTCGCTGGGCAAGCCCCGGATAGTCGTGGTGCAGGGCGCCACGAGCGCTCGACGCAAGCGCGGTATCGCGACGTCCCGCGAGAGCACGATGACGGGACGCCTGCCGATGTCAGGCAACTCACACCACCACACCTCCCCGCGGGCGGGGAGCGGGCTCGTACTCACGACCCTGCAGCCGCCGCCCGGAAGGACGCCAGATCGCCCCAAGCATCGCGCTCCTCGACGGGATGCTCGTCATAGGCGACGTATGTGGCGTCGATCTCGGCTGCCCGATGGCCACGCAGGAACGCCCCGAGTGCCTCATCGAGTAGTGAGGCGTCGGTCGAAGTCGAGCTCAGCCGACGCGCGCTCGCCAACAATTCCTCATCTACCGTCGTACTGACCCTTACCCTGGCCATGCCATGAGTATGGCATACGCATGCCATACTTTCCGCCGACTGGGGCTAGCTGCTAGCGCCCGCGCCAGACCGGCGAACGCTTCTCGGCGAACGCAGTGGCCCCCTCGCGGGCGTCCTCCGAGCTGAACACCGGCTCGGAGATCGCGCTCTGCGCGTCCCACATCTCCGCGCGCGACCAGTCGGCCTGCTCTTCGAGGATGCGCTTCGAGGCAATCAGCGCGAGCGGCGCGTTGGCGGCGATCTGCTGCGCAAGCTCAACCGCCACGTCAGCCGCCTGTCCGGCGTCGGCAAGACGGTTGACGAGTCCCACCTCGAAAGCTCGCTCTGCGAGGATCGGCTCGCCCGTGAGCGCCAGCTCCATCGCCAGGTGGTAGGGGATGCGCTTGGGCAGGCGCAGCAGCGCCCCGCCGGCGGCGACGAGCGAGCGCTTGACCTCGGGGATGCCGAGCTTGGCGCCACGAGCAGCCACGACCAGATCGCACGCCAGCGCCACCTCCAGGCCCCCGGCGACGGCGAACCCCTCGACCGCGGCGATCAGCGGCTTGCGCGACGCACGACGCACGATTCCGGCAAAGCCCCGGTCTCCAACCCAAGGTCGCCCGCCGCTGACGAACGCCTTGAGGTCCATGCCGGCACAAAAACCCTTGCCGGCACCAGTGAGAACACCCACGCTCAGCGAGCTGGCCTCGTCGAGCTCGTCGAGCGCCGCCGCAATGCCTTCAGCCATCGGCAGGTTGACCGCGTTGCGAGCCTCGGGGCGATTGAGCGTGATCAGCAGCACGTTCTCGCGCCGTTCGGTGAGGACTGGCTGGGAGCCGGTGTGTGAATCGGTGACGGAGCTGGGCGCGTGCTCGCTCATCGCCAGGGAGCGTACACATCGTCCGGGCTCGACCCTCTCATGACGCGAGACGTTTTGCGACTTTCGGCACGGCGTAGACTTAGGCGCATGCCGAGCTTCGATCCGTTGGGACTGCGCTCGGCGCCAGCCGACGTCGCACACGCGCTGCGCGCCATACCGGAGCTGGCGGAGCGCTTGGAGCAGGTGACGCACGACACGAGCGTCCTCGAAGAGGTGCGCGCCGGCGTGGAGGCGATCAAGCGCGACCTTGCAGATCTATCGGGGATCGCAGAGAGCACGACGACGATCCGCGGCGACACCGCTGCGCTTCCAGCGCTCGGCGAGCACATGGGTCGAGTCGCCGAGGCGGTGCAGTCACTGCCCAAGATCGACGATCGCATGGCGAGCATCGAGGCGGCGATGCCGGTGCTCGTGCAGGTGCAGCAGCACCTCGAGCGTCTTCCCGAGGCAATCGAGACGCTCGGACGGGACCTCGCAAAGCTGCCCGAACTGCTCGACCGCATGCTCGTCTCGCTGGATCGCCTCGACGGGACGGTGGCCACCCTACAGTCGTCGGTGGAGCCGCTCGGAAGAATCGCCAACCGGATGCCCGGGCGCGGCCCACGAGGGCAGTAGCAGCCGGCTTCGAGCAGTGCCGACCGCTCACACAGCGGATCGTGCTCAGGCGGCGAACAGGCGCAGCTCGGGCTCCCGATTGCCACGCAGCACTTCGACGTCCACCTCGACGCAGTCGATGCCCTGAGCCTGGGCGAGCACGCGCGCCTGCGGCTTGATCCACTTGGCGACGAGCACGCCGCGGCAGCAAGCCATCGCGGGGTCCAGGCGAATCCGCTCCAGATAACGCGACAGCTGGGTCACAGACTCCATCGTGGCGACTCGCTTGATCTCGACCGCCACCCACTCGTCCTGCTGATCGCGACACATCAGATCGACCGGTCCGATGTCGGTGGGCCACTCGCGGCGCACGAGCCGAAAGCCCTCCCCGCACCAGTGCGGAGCGTCGGCGAGCAGCTCCTGCAGTTCGCGCTCGAGCCCCTCCTTCTCGAGGGAGGCGACCACGTCGAGCTCGTGCTCGATGTCGGCGATCACCTCCGCCACGGCGATCTCCACGCGCTCGTCCTCGCGCTGGCGGCGCACGATGAGCTTGCTCAGCACGCCGTCATCGTCTCGCTCCTCGGCCCACACGGTGGGCGGCGTCATCCAGTTCAGCGGCTTGACATTCGGGCTGCCCCCATCAGCCCACACCATGAACGTCCCATCCCCCTTGCACATGAGCAGCCGAACGGCCTCGGGCAGCACCGTGGTGGTGCGACCGATGTAGGACACCTCGCAGCGGGCGACGATCAAGCGCACGGGCGGCAACGTATCCGGATGAGCGGACCGCACCCTGACGGGATGTCGCTATTTGCGCACGCCGCTATTGGTAGCGCAGCGCCTCGGCAGGATAGATGCGCGAGGCGCGGTAGGCCGGCGCGAACGTCGTCGCGAGCGCCACGAGGTAGACCGTGACGAAGATGATCGCGAGCGTCGCCCAGGGCACGTCGAAGCTGAGATTGCCCCAGCTCGGCTGGCGGGAGGCGTCGTGGATCACGTTGTAGGCAACCGCCAGTCCCAGACCGGTACCGACGACGATCGAGGTGAGCGCGATGAACGACGACTCGAGCAGGAAGCTCAGCTGCACCATCCCGCGGCGGAAGCCGATCGCGCGCAGCACGCCGATGTGCTGGCGGCGCTCGACGACCGCGCGTGCGCTGATCACGCCGAGCGCAGCCACGCCGACGATCAGCCCGAGTCCCATGAAGCCCTCGATGAGCCGGTCGAACGTAAGCGAAGCCGAGACGGCTTCGGAGAGCGTCTTGGAGAGCGCTTCTGCCTGCATCCCGTTCGCGAGGAACGCCGACTCCAGCTGGTTGGCGACGGTGGTTGCGTTCACGCCGCGCCGTAGGGCGAACCAATAGGAGGTTGGCTGCACGCGACCGGGGAAGGCGCTTGCAAGCGTACGCTGCGAGCTCATAAGCCCAACCATGTCCTGAGGGGCGGTTTCGGAGAGCACGCCGATGACTCGCAATGAAAGGCGCTTGCCGGTTTGCGGATCGCGCACGCTCACGGCAACCGGGGTGAACGACTTGTCCTCTGCGAAGAAGCCTTTGAGCTTGAACTCCTGAAGGGCACCGAAGTTGAAGTTCGCGCGGTGCGGAACGGCAAAAGCGTCGATGACCGCCAGCCCTGGGCGCGTTCGAATCGCCTGCCACACCTGTGCGTCGGTGCGATATCCCCGCGCACGGGTGGCGAGCGCGTAGGTGTTGTGCTCGAGGAACGCATCGTCGAGCCCACGCACCACGTAGTTCTTGGAGCCCGTGGACGAGCCCGCCTGCCGGGCCTTTACCGGCAGCAGCGACTGAGCGGACACCACCTTGAAGTCAGCAGGGCTCAAGCCGGGTGCTCGGCGCAGTGCCGCCTGCATGTCGGGAATCGGGCTGATGGGAGCGACTGTGGCGCGCACGTCAAAGCCTCCCCCGAACGAGCGCAGGTCGTTGACGCCGTTCAGGAACGAGCCGGTTGTCGTGGCGCCGACGACGAGCGTGAAGACGACGAGCGTGAACATCGCGAGCGTCACGCCTGTCCGAAACAGGCTGCGCAGCGGATAGGCGATCGACATCTTCAGCACAGGTGCCAGCCGGCGAAAGCGCCCGAGCGACCAGGCAAGCGCGCCGAGGAGCAGATCGGCGTTGTACATGATCGTCCAGGTTGCCCCGATGACGATCATCAGACCCGAGAGGATGAAGATCGAGAAGTCGACGCTCAGTTCGCCGAACAGCCAGCGGCTCGTGGGCAACACGAACCACAGCACCAAGCCAAGGCCGGCGCCGGTGTGCGCTACGCGGTCGGGAACGCCTGCCATGCGCGCAAGCGGTACGAGGCTGAGCAGCACCGCGGACACGCCGAGACCGAGCGTTATGCCGTTGCGCGAGCTGGCGCCCGAGACGATGAGCGACACGCCGAGCAGAAGCCCGGCGAGGCCGGGCAGCCAGCGGCGCTTGCCGCGCGCCGGAGCCGGAGGCTCGGGCAGGCTGCGGATGGCGCTGACGATGTTCATGCGGCTCACGCGCCACGCCGAGAAGCCGACCACCGCAAACGTCAAGAGCACGCCGATCGAGTAGGAGACGAGCACGCTGTTGGCGCTCACCGCGTAGCCGATCGTGAACGAGCTCGTGCTGCTGAAGGCGCTTGCCATCAGCAGCACCATGCCGTAGGCGACGAGCAGCCCTATGACGGTGCCCACGGCGGCGGCGAGCAGCGCGTAGGAGACGCCCTCGAACGTGAACATCTGAACGAGGTGCCTGCGCCGAGTGCCGACCGCGCGGGCGATCCCCAGCTCGCTGCGGCGCTCGGCGGCGAGCATCACGAAGATCAGGAAGATCAGCAGGATGCCCGCGGCGATGGAGAAGGAGCCGAATGTCGTGAAGAACGACATGAACGCCGCGCCGGTGCTGTCGGCGATCTTCAAGGCGTCGTGCTTGGTCTTGTCCGCCTGCAGGCCGAGCGGCGTAAGGGTGGGCTTGAGCAGACGCACGACGTCGTTCGTCAGAGAGGCTCCCGAGGTCGAGCCGCCGCGATTTGACACGAGCACCTGCTTGATCTGGCCGGGCCGCCCCAGCAGCCGCTGCGCTTCGGACAGGCCGACGAGCAGCGCCGCCTTGTCGGTGCCGGTGCCGTCGTAGTGGACCACTCCACGCACGCGCATCAACGCCGTCTTCTCGCCCGCGAACACCCGCACCACGTTTCCGGCGCGCGCTTTCAGTTCGTCAGCGGCCTTGCGGTTGAGGTAGAGCTCGCCGGGGCGCAGGCTGGCCAGCGACACGACGCGCCCCTCGTCTGTGCTGATCTCGCCGAAGCCGGACATCTTGCGAGGGTCGGTGGCAAACAGGGTCACGCGCGGTTCGTTCTGGCGCGTGCTCAGGTCTTGCACCGAGACAGGCTCGATGATCGCGGGCGCAACCCCGTCGATCAGCGACGAACGGGCGGCTGCCCGCTCGACGCGAGCGAGGTAGGACTGTGGGAAGTAGCGCACGCCCGTCGCCGAGCCGGCGTGTTCGCTTGGCAGCGTCACCTTGGCGGCGCTCGCCGAGAGGACCTCGTCGGTCTGGCCGAGCGAGGCGATCGCCGAGGAGCGAATCGTGTGGCTCATCGTGTCGCCCGTAATCAACGCGGCAGCGATGATCGCCGTCCCGAGCATCAGCCCGGCAACGATCAGCAGGCTGCGAGCGGTGCGGCGGCGCACGTTGCGCACGCCCAGGCGCAGGAACACGCGGTTGCGGGCGGCCATCGCGGCAAGGCCGACCAGGACGAGCGCGAGCAGCGCCAAGAGGATCGCGGTGAGCGTGCCCATCGGGACCCCGAAGAGCCGGCTCATGGGGGGTCGGAGAGGACGACGTCGTAGAGCTCACGTCCCGGCTGTGCGCGGTACACGGTGGCGAACTTCTGCACCTGCTCGCCGTAGAAACCCGACGCCATGCCGGCCTCGGCATCGTCTTCGCTTGCCCAGAACGTGATCACGAGCGCCTTGCCCTCTGGGGTGGCGAGCACGTAGCCGCCTTCATAGCCGGGCTGCGAGCGCTGGGCAGGCAGCACCGACTCCTTGTAGCGCGCGACAGCAGCGCCGATGCTCATCCGCACCACGTCGATCTCAGCCAGCGTGACCCTGGCCACCATCGCTCACCTCCAGCACTTCCTCGTCGACGATCTGCCCGTCTGTCATCCGCACGATCCGGTCTGTGGATCTGCCGATCGAGATGTCGTGAGTGACGATCAAAAACGTCAACCCCTGCTCGCGGTTCAGGCGGCGCATCAGCTGCAGCACCTCCTCTGCGTTCTCGCTGTCGAGGTCGCCCGTCGGCTCGTCGGCCCAGACGATCGCCGGGTCGTTGACGAGCGCCCGGGCAATCGTCACGCGCTGGCGCTGGCCGCCTGACAGCTCGTCGGGCAGATGGCTGGCGCGCTCGGCCACGCCGACCATCTCGAGCGCCGCCAGGGCGCGCTTGCGCGCCTGCCCGGCGGGGATGCGACCGACGAGCAGCGGCAGCTCGACGTTCTCGACCGCGGAGAGCACGGGCATGAGGTTGTAGAACTGGAACACGAAACCCATCCGACGCGCACGCGTGTCGGTGCGCTGCTCGTCGGTCATCTCGCTCAGCTCGGTGCCCTCGATCAGCACGGCTCCGCCGTCGATCGCGTCAAGGCCGGAAAGGCAGTTGAGCAGGGTTGTCTTGCCCGACCCGCTCGGACCCATGATCGCCACCATCTCGCCGCGAGCCACCGAGAACGTCACGGCGCGCAGCGCCTGAACTTCGACCTTGCCCGTGTCGTAGCGCTTGTCGACGGCGCGCGCCTCGACGATCGCCACGCGCTTGCGCCCGTCCGGCGACCCCTGAGCGGTCGGCTGATGGGCCGCTGCAGCGGGGTGCGCCTGGGCGAGCATCGAGTTTCCGTCGAATGGCGTCAGACATCAAGCCTGCCGCCATGGCGGGCACAGATAATCGGGGGTCTGCGGTGGATGAGCCGAGGGGAATTACGGATCGGGCTATGCGCCTGGATCGCGCTCTTCACCCTCGCCGAGCGCTTGGCGGAACTCGCGCATCCCCTTCCCGAGCGCACGCGCCAGCTCGGGCAGGCGCTTTGGCCCCAAGACGATCAACGCCACCAGGCCGAGGAAGAGCAGATGCACCGGGCTCTCTATTCCCATGATGCTCAGGCTAGCGACCGGCAGCCGCCCATCTCAGTCGAGGTCGAACGCCGCATGGATCGCATCGCTCAGCTCCGCCTCTTGGCCGTCCA
Organism: Solirubrobacteraceae bacterium; assembly: GCA_051955355.1. GTDB lineage: Bacteria > Actinomycetota > Thermoleophilia > Solirubrobacterales > Solirubrobacteraceae > Palsa-744. The sequence continues at coordinate 37,928 of JBQCGU010000005.1, forward strand.
AGAGCACGCCGATCTGCTGCCCGAGCGCACCGGCTGGGATGGTGGTGATGTTGTCGCAACTGACCGCAGAGGGTTTGTCGAGGCCATTGGAAGCACCAACACGCACCTCCGTCGACAAGCCGCGGATGGCGCTGGTGATGGGTGCGACGGTGACGGTGTCGAGATGGGGGCGTACGAGCTCGCGGGTGAGGACGAGCACAGGCCGTGCCTTGTCCAGCCGAGCAATGTGAATCGGGCGCATCAAGCTTGCTCGAGCGGTACGGCGGCTGCGTACCCCGCAAGCCCGACGAGATCGGGGTCGGGGCCGGTGCGTGCGAGTATCTCGGCGTCGCGGGCAGCGAGGGCTCGGCGGCGCTCGCGCTCCAGCGCTCGCGTCACGATCGCCGCCCGGCTGCGCCCGGCGCCGGAGCTGACTGCCTCGTCTACGAACTCAACCAGCGCATCTGGAAGGCGTACCGCGATTTGCTTGCTCATCCCAAAATGGTAGCAAATTGGTACCGGCTTGACATCGTCCGCCGAAGCCGCAACCAGGCCGGCGACCGCCGAACCCGGTCGTACGCTGTCGGGGCACATGACCGAGCAGCCGATGCTCAGCGAAGAGCAACCAAGAGGCCAGGGCGACCGTCCGTATCCGCCACCAGGTGCGCCCGAGCCGTTCTGGCCAGCCCAGCTGACGATCTTGGCGGCGATCGGCCTGCAGGTGGCGTTGCCCGAGCGCCTGACCGTTGGACCCATCTGGCTGATACCGGCGCTCGAGGGGGCACTGCTGATCGGGATGTTCTTTGCGACGCCGAAGCAGCTCGAGGGCGAACATCCGCGGCGGCGGCGCGTGGCGCTCGGGCTGACCGCGCTCGTGACGGCCGCCAACGTGTACTCACTGGCTGCGCTCACCCACTTTCTGCTGCACCACAACTCAGCGATCAAGATCAAAGGGGAAGGCCGCGAGCTGATCGTCTCGGGGATGTTGATCTGGTTGACGAACTTCCTGATCTTCGCGCTGTGGTACTGGGAGATGGACCGCGGCGGACCCGGCAAGCGAGCCGCCGGTCACGACGGCCCGCCGGACTTCCTCTTCCCGCAGATGTCAGACGACCGGATCGAGCCACGCAACTGGCGGCCAACGTTCATCGACTACCTGTATGTGTCGCTCACCAATGCAACCGCCTTCTCCCCCACCGACACGATGCCGCTGAGCCCGGCGGCGAAGAGCACAATGGGCGTCCAAGCAGTTGTCTCGCTCGTGACGATCGGCCTCATCGTCTCGCGCGCGGTGAACATCCTGGCTTGACCCGGCCCAGAGCCGGCGCATGGCTCAGGCGACCCGGCCAGCCTGCTCTCGACCGTGGGCGCGCGGCTCGAGCGCGAGCGCCTGCTCGACGAGGTCGTGCACCTGGCCGTTGGCGCCGAGCTTGAGCGCACGCTCGAATGCCTGGAGCGAGCCCTCGCGGTCGAGCAGCCCCAGGCGCAGCCGGCCAAGGCGCTCCCATGCGCCCGCATCCTGGGGTCCGCGCTCCGCCGCGCGCTGAGCAGCCTCCTCGGCGAGGTCGATGGCGCCGAGGTCCTCGTAGATGCGAGCGGCGAAACGGTGCGGCGCAGGCTTCTCACCGTCAACGCGCGCCCAGTCGCGCACCGAGCGAGCGGCGGCGTCGAGGTTGCCGGCCTGCCAGAAGGCGAGCGTCATCAGGCGCAGCACGCCGGTGTTCTTCGGTTCGGCGTCGCGCGCATACACGAGCCGCTGAGCAGCGAGCGCGTAGTCGCCTTCCGCCATCGCGCGCTGCGCTGCGGTCATGAAGCGAGCGGTGCGCTCCTCGGCGGGGTCGGGCTTTGAGAAGTCCACGAACTTCATGCTCCCCGCGGGCACGGTGCGCACCCCGTGGCTGAACTTCACACGCGCCCACTGCTGCACGTCGGTGGCGACGTCGGGGTCTTCGGTGAAGTAGATGCCTTCGACGGTGCCAACGCCCCACTCGGGATAGGACTCACAGCGTGCGTAACGGTGCACGACCGAGTGGTCGGGCACGCGGCTGCCGAACGGGTCGTTCTGGGCGCGATCGGCGGCTTGCGCGCGGGCGCGCTGCTCGGCTTCGTACGCCCGGCGACCCGCCTCTTCGCGCGCCTGGCGAGCCGCCGCGGCGGAGGCGCGCACGGCGTTGCGCGACACGCGCCCCCCGCGCGAGGTCTCGGCGAGGCGCTCCAGCTGGTCGGCGGCCTCGTTGATGGCCTTCAGATGGCGCTCGTGCTCGAACTGCCTGCCTTGCGGCGCGATGTCGGGATGCCAGCGCTTGGCCATCTTGCGCCGGGCGAGCTGCACGTCGCGCTTGTCGAACGGCGGGTCGAGCTCCAACAGGAGCATCTGCTGCTCGATGTCGAGGATGACTGCGGACATACCCCCAACACGTTACCGACGCCCTATCCTGCCGGGGACATGTCGTCTCAATACATCTTCACGATGCACCGCCTCACCAAGACGCACCCTCCGGACAAGACGGTGCTCAGCGACGTGACGCTCGCGTTCTACCCGGGCGCGAAGATCGGCGTGCTTGGCTACAACGGCGCGGGCAAGTCGACGCTGCTGCGGATCATGGCGGGGCTCGAGCAGGACTACCGAGGCGAGGCGGCGCTCGCCCCGGGTGCCACGGTGGGCATGCTCGAGCAGGAGCCCAAGCTCGATGAGTCAAAGGACGTGAAGGGCAACGTCGAAGACGGCGTGGCGCAGACGCGCGCTCTGCTCGACCGCTTCAACGAGCTGGCAGCCAACTACTCCGACGACACAGCCGACGAGTTCGCTGCAATCCAGGCGAAGATCGAAGCAGCGGACGCGTGGAACCTCGACACGCAGCTGGAGTACGCCATGGATGCGCTGCGCCTGCCACCGGCGGACGCGGATGTGAGCATGCTCTCAGGCGGCGAGCGACGGCGGGTGGCGCTCTGCCGCCTGTTGCTGAGCGCGCCCGATCTGCTGCTGCTGGACGAGCCCACCAACCACCTTGACGCCGAGTCGGTGGCATGGCTGGAGCAGCACTTGGCGGAGTACAAGGGAACGATCGTGGCGGTCACCCACGACCGCTACTTCCTCGACAACGTCGCCGGCTGGATCCTCGAGCTCGACCGCGGCAGGGGCATCCCCTACGAGGGCAACTACTCGAGCTGGCTGGAGCAGAAGCAGGCGCGCCTGGCCCAGGAAGAGCGCAGCGAAAAGGCGCGTCAGCGCACGATCGCGGCGGAGCTGGAGTGGGTGCGCACCAACCCGAAGGGCAGGCGCACGAAGTCCAAGGCGCGGCTGGCGCGCTACGAGGAGCTGGTGGCGCAGGAGCGCAACGTCAAGCTCGACGAGGTGCAGATCCACATCCCGCCAGGCCCACGGCTGGGCGAGAAGGTGCTGGAGGCGAAGGGCTTGAGCAAGGGCTTCGGCGAGCGCCTGCTGATCGAGTCGCTGTCGTTCGACCTGCCGCGAGCCGGCATCGTGGGCGTGATCGGCGCAAACGGCGCGGGCAAGACGACGCTCTTCCGGATGATCGTCGGCGAGGAGCAGCCCGACTCGGGCACGCTGGAGCTCGGCGACACCGTTCAGCTCGCGTACGTCGACCAGTCGCGCGACGCGCTCGACCCCGAGAAGACCGTGTGGGAGGAGATCTCAGACGGCCTCGACCATTTGACGCTCGGCGAACGGGTGGTGAACTCGCGCCAATACACCGCCGGGTTCAACTTCAAGGGATCGGACCAGCAGAAGAAGATCGGCAAGCTCTCAGGCGGCGAGCGCAACCGCGTGCACCTCGCGAAGCTGCTGCGCACGGGCGGCAACCTGCTGCTGCTCGACGAGCCTACGAACGATCTCGACGTGGACACGCTGCGTGCGCTGGAGGAAGCGCTGCTCGCGTTCCCAGGCTGCGCGGTGGTGATCTCTCACGACCGCTGGTTCCTCGATCGCGTTGCGACACACGTGCTCGCGTTCGAAGGCGACTCGCAGGTGACGTGGTTTGAGGGCAACTTCGAGGCGTACGAGGAGAACCGTCATGAACGGCTCGGCGCGGCGGCAGACCGCCCGCACCGGATCGCCTACAAGCGGCTCGTTCGAGGCTGATCAGGGCGCCGCGATGCCCACGCGCTGTCCCAGCACCCGCCCGGAGGGCAGTTCCACGTAGGTCTCTGACACGTCGTTTTCGTGGTTTGACTCGATCAGCAGGTTGTCGGGATCGACCGTTTGCACATACGCGAAGCGACCGCGCAAGCCGGTGACGTCGATCCACTGTTCGGGATACTCGTAGGGGTAGACATCCGACCAGCCGACCGAGGTGCCGAGCACGTCGTGGCGCATGTAGGGGTCTTGACTGCACGCCGGATACACCGCCGCCGTCGGCGAGCGCCGCGAGGGCCGGCTGCGGGTCAGATCGCGCAGGCAGTAGTCCACCTTGGGACCGGTGCGCACGAGTTGCAGTGCATGGCGGTGCACGTCGATCGACCACAGCTGAAAGCCGGCGGCGTGCTGGAGCTTCCAGTAGCTGAAGGCTTCGATCGTCGGATGTTCGTAGCGCTGCCCCGGCACGTACTTGAAGATGAGGCGAGCTTTCGTTCGGAACAGATGAGCGCGACCGGAGCGGTCGTAGATCGCCTGGTAGACGACTTGGCCGTGGCGGGTGCGGTGGGCGCGCAGCTCGACCGGCCCGCTGCCGTGGTTGTCGATCGAGCTCGCGGCTCGCAGGAGCACATGCCCGCGCATGGTGCGCCGGTCGACATGCAGGTCAAACGGAGCCGACATCACGAGATCGGGGCAGCGCAGCCGCGGGTGGCTTGCAGCGCAGGGCGTCAACACGGGCGCAGAGGACACAGACGACGGCGCCGGAGCCACCGCCATGGCAGCGGTTGCAGCAAGCGCGAGTGCGCGGATGATCATTGGCTTGATCTTCGCGCATGGTCGCGTCGCTCGACTGGCCGGTCAGCCAGTTTGTCGATATGCTCGCCGCGCATGGAGAGCGTGTTCGACCGCGACACGGCAGTCACGCGCCGCGACTACGGGTTGTTCGAGGCGACGATCGCACCTGGCTGGCGCGCGGGCGTCGGGCCTCACGGCGGCTACCTGGCGGCGATCGTTTTGCGTGCGCTGATGGAGACGGTGGCCGACCCCGACCGCACGCCGCGCTCGCTGACGATCCACTACGCCTCCTCGCCCAAGCCCGGAGAGCAGGTGACGATCGCAACCGCCGTCGAGCGCGAGGGCCGCTCTCTGAGCACGCTGTCGGCGCGCATGGAGCAGGACGGAGCGCTGATGGCGCTCGCGTTGGCGGCGTTTTCACGACCATGGGATGCGCCCGACGCCCACGAACTTCCGATGCCCGAGCTGGCTCCGCCGGACGCCGAGCGGCAGTCGACGCCGAAGATCTTCAAAGGCGCGCCGGAGTTCACGCGCCAGCTCGTCATGCAGCCGCGCGTGGGCGCCGTGCCGTTCGCGGGCAGCGACGCACCCATGCGGATCGGCGGCTGGATCGGCCTGCCCGAGGCAAGCCGGCCGGTGGATGCACTGGCGCTGGCGCTGTTTTGCGACGCCTGGTTTCCACCGTCGTTCATCGCGCTCGACGAGCCGGCGATCAGCCCCACGGTGGACCTCACGATCCACTTCCGCCAACCGCCGTCGCAGGCGGGCTGCGATCCAGGGGCGTTGTGCTTGAGCGTGTTCGACACGCGCCTGCTGCACGACGGCTTCTTCGAGGAGGACGGAGTGATCTGGGCGCCCGACGGCACCGTCCTGCTTCAGTCGCGCCAGCTGGGAATCATCATGCCGACCGACAAACCAGTGCTTGAACCAACCCCGATACAGACAGGAGCTGCACATGAGTGACTACACCGCGAAGCGGATCGACGAGATGGAGGCTTCCTATGGCGGAGGATTCGTCAAGGCTCGTGCCGAGCTTGGTGTGACGTCGTTCGGCATGCAGGTGATTCAGATGCCGCCTGACTACAGCGACTATCCGCTTCACGATCACGCCGACAGCGGCCAGGAGGAGGTGTTCCTCGCGTTGAAAGGCTCCGGATGGATCGAGATCGAGGACGAGCGCGTGGACCTTGAGCCCGGCGTGTTCGTACGCGTCGGCCCTGCCCCCAAGCGCAAGGTGTTCGCCGGCCCGGACGGGATTCAGATGCTCGCGCTCGGAGCGGCGCCCGGGTCGGCGTATGAGATCAACCCGATGACCGAGCTCACCAGCGCAGACGCCTAACGAGCGAACGACGTGTCTGCGCTCAGGCGCAGCGCGGCGGCGGCGATCAGGCGCGCGCAAGCGTGCACGTCGTCGAGCTGCACCAGCTCGACGGGAGAGTGCATGTAGCGCAGCGGGATCGACACCAGCGCGGTTGGCACACCGCCCCTCGACAAGTGGACGGCGTCGGCGTCGGTGCCGGTGTTGCGCCCGATCGCCTCGACGGTGAACGGGATCTGCTCGCGCTCGGCGGTGTCGTAGAGCAGCTCGACGAGGCGCGGGTTGAGCGTGGACCCGCGGCTCACCACCGCCCCGGAGCCCAGCTCGTGCTTGCCCGCCTCCTTGACGTCGATCCCGGGGGCGTCGCTGGCGTGGGTGACGTCGACGACGATCGCGGCGTGTGGCTCCAGCGAGAAGGCGCTCGTGCGCGAGCCGCCGAACGTCGTCTCCTCCTGGGCGGCGGCGACGGCAACCACCTCCCAGTCGCCGGCCCCGCCCTGCTCGGCAACGAGCCGGGCGGCCTCCAGCGCGACGAACGAGCCGAGCCGATTGTCGAGCGCACGCGAGGCGATTCTCCCATTGGGCAGCTCCAGCGGATCGGCGTCGATCACGGCGACGTCGCCGATGCGCACCATGGAGCGCGCCTGCTCGGCATCCTTGGCACCGATGTCGATGTGCAGGTCACGCACCTCGGCCACCTTCTTGCGCTCCTCCTCGCGAAGCAGGTGGATGGGCTTCTTGCCGATTACCCCGCGGATGTCGCCCTCGCGCGTGGCGATCGCGACGCGCTGCCCGACGAGGATCTGCGCGTCCCAGCCGCCGACCTCGCGGAACCAGAGATAGCCCTGATCGTCGATGTGCGTGACGATCAAACCGATCTCGTCGATATGTCCCATCACCACCAGCCGCCGCGCTTGGCCCTCTGAGCGTGGCGCCACGCGGGCGGACGGCGTGCCGAGGAGATCGATGTTCACCTCGGCGCCGAATGCGCGAGCGGCGTCGCACCAGGCGGCAGTCGGAGCCGTCTCATAGCCGGAAGGCCCGCGCGCGGCGAGCAGCGCGCGCAGCGTGTCGGGGAACGGTGCGCTCACGAGGCGAGCAGCCCTCGAAGGACGTACTGGAGGATGCCGCCATGGCGGAAGTAGTCGGCCTCCTTGGGCGTGTCGATGCGCACGGTTGCGTCGAACTCCACATCGCCCACGCTCACCCGGCAGGTGCGCGGCAGCCCGCCGGCGTTCAGCTCCTCGGCCACACCCGAGATGCTCACCTGCTGGCGGGCGTCCACCCCTAGCGACTCGGCGCAGGAGCCGCTTGAGAACTGCAACGGCAGCACGCCCATGCCGATCAGGTTGGAGCGGTGGATGCGCTCGAAGCTCTGAGCGATGACCGCGCGCACGCCCAGCAGGCGCGTGCCCTTGGCGGCCCAGTCGCGCGAAGAGCCCGAGCCGTACTCCTTGCCGCCGATCACGACGAGCGGCACGTCTTCGGCGGCGTAGCGCATGGCGGCGTCGTAGATCGACATCTGCTCGCCGTCGGGCAGGTGAAGCGTGAACCCACCCTCGGTGCCCGGCGCGAGCAGGTTGCGCAGGCGGATGTTGGCGAACGTGCCGCGCATCATCACCTCGTGGTTGCCGCGGCGGGCGCCATAGGAGTTGAAGTCCTTGGGCGCCACGCCGTGCTCCTGCAGGTACAGGCCGGCGGGGCTGTCGCGCTTGATGGAGCCGGCGGGCGAGATGTGGTCGGTGGTGACGCTGTCGCCGAGCAATGCGAGCACACGCGCGCCCCGCACGTCGCTGAGCGGATCGGGCTGCGCGGGCATCCGATCGAAATAGGGCGGCAAACGCACATACGTCGACTCGGAGTCCCAGGCGAAGCGATCGCCGGTGGGCACGTCCAAGGACGCCCAACGCTCGTCGCCGGCGAACACCTCGGAGTAGCTGGAGCGGAACATGTCGGAGTGGATCGCCTGCTGCACCATCTGCGCGATCTCGTGCTCGGAGGGCCAGATGTCACGCAGGTAGACGTCGCGTCCCTCGCCATCCTGGCCGAGCGGCTCGGAGGCGATGTCGATGTTCATCGTCCCGGCGATCGCATAGGCGACGACGAGCGGAGGCGATGCGAGGTAGTTCATCTTGACGTCGGGGTTGATGCGTCCCTCGAAGTTGCGGTTGCCGGACAACACCGATACGACGGCGAGATCGCCCTCGCCGACGGCGGCGGAGATCTCCTCGGGCAGAGGGCCGGAGTTGCCGATGCAGGTGGTGCAGCCGTCGCCGACGTGTTTGAATCCGTGCTGCTCGAGCGACTCGGTGAGGCCGGTTCGGTCGAGGTACTCGCTGACCACCTTGGAGCCGGGCGCGAGCGAGGTCTTGACCCACGGCTTGCGCGACAAACCGCGGGTGAGCGCGTTGCGGGCGAGGATGCCCGCGCCGATCATCACCGACGGGTTGGATGTGTTGGTGCAGCTGGTGATGGCGGCGATAACCACGTCGCCGTGGTCGAGCCGCGTGCTGGTGCCGTCGGCGAGCTTTACCGGAACGGCGGTGCGCGAGGCGGTGGCGACCCCGGCGCCGCGGATGGCGCCGCCACCGGGCGACCATTCGCCCCCATTGGCGCCTGAGGAGCTCGGGCTGTGCGTGCTCGGATCGTGCGCTTGCCCGCTGCGCCCGGGAACGGCGGTGGCGGGCGGGTCGCTCGACGGAAAGCTCTCGGCAGACGCCTCGTCGCGGAAGTCGTAATCGGGAACCAGGCCGGAGAGCGCCTCTTGGAAGGCGGCCTTGGCGCCGGCGATCGCGATGCGGTCCTGGGGCCGCTTGGGACCGGCGATGCTCGGCACCACCTCGCCGAGGTCGAGCTCGATCCGATCGGAGAACGTGGGCTCTTCGGAGCTTGCGTCGTGCCAGAGCATCTGCTCGCGCGCGTACGCCTCCACCAGCTCGATCCGCTCGGCGGGACGCCCGGAGAGCTCCAGATAGCGGAGCGTCTCTGCGTCGATCGGGAAGATGGCGCAGGTGGAGCCGAACTCGGGCGACATGTTGCCCAGGGTGGCGCGGTCGGCGATCGGCAGGCGTGCGAGGCCCTCACCGTAGAACTCGACGAACATCCCCACCACCCCGCGCTCGCGGAGCAGCTGCGTGACGGTGAGCACCAGGTCGGTGGCGGTTGCGCCCTCGGGCAGCTGGCCGTGCAGCTTGAAGCCGAGCACTTGCGGGATGAGCATCGACATCGGCTGGCCGAGCATCGCCGCCTCCGCCTCGATGCCGCCGACGCCCCAGCCCAGCACGCCGAGCCCGTTGACCATCGTGGTGTGCGAATCGGTGCCGACGAGCGTGTCGGGGTACGCCTGCGCGAGCCCCTCCCCCGACCCAACCGCGCTCACGACGCCGCCGCTGCTGCCGCCGGCGCCCGAGCCGAGCGAGTCGGTGGAGAAGACGACGCGAGCCAGGTACTCGAGGTTCACCTGATGGACGATGCCCGTGTCGGGCGGCACCACCGCGAAGTTGTCGAATGCGGTTTGTCCCCAGCGCAGGAACGAGTAGCGCTCGCGGTTGCGCTCGAACTCGCGCTCGGCGTTGATGCGAAAGGCGTCGCGCGTTCCGAACACGTCGACCTGGACGGAGTGGTCGATGACGAGCTCGGCGGGGACGAGCGGGTTGATCTTGGCGGGATCGCCGCCCATCTGAGCCATCGCGTCGCGCATGGCGGCGAGATCCACCACGGCGGGCACGCCGGTGAAGTCCTGCATCAACACGCGAGCGGGCGTGAACGCGATCTCCTTGGATGGGTCAGCCGTGGGGTCCCAGCTCGCGAGCGCCTCTATGTCGCGTGCGCTGACCGAGCCGTTGCCCTCGGTGCGCAGCAGGTTCTCAAGCAGGATCTTCAACGAGAACGGCAGGCGGGCGACGTCGAAGCTCCGTTGAAGCGCGTCGAGCCTGAAGATCTCGTACTCGCGCGACCCAACCCGCAGCGATCCTCGCGCGTCGAAGCTGTTCGGGGTGGTGCCGGTGCTGTTGTCGGCCATCCACCCCAGTCTGTCAAAGCCGCGCGGTGGGGCGTGGCGAGGCGGCGCTCACGCCCGCCTTGCCTGCGCGCTTGCGCTCCAAGAGCGCCTCGTCGCACGCGGCGAGCAGCTCATTTGCGTCCATCGGCTCGCGCCACTGGGCGGCGCCTATCGATGCGGAGACGCCGACCGGCGTGTCCGGCAGCTGGAGCGCGTTCAGGCGCTCCAGAGCGCGTGCGCCGGCGGCGGCAGCGCTGTCGATGTCGGCGTGGGGCAGGATCACGACGAACTCGTCGCCGCCGTAGCGCGCGACACGATCGAAGGCGCGGAACTCGCCCATCAAAGCTTGCGCCACGCCGCGCAGGAGGGCGTCGCCGGCATGATGGCCGTATCGATCGTTGACGAGCTTGAAATCGTCGAGGTCGACCATCAGGCAGGACAGCGGAGCGCCCGAGCGGCGCGCGCGACCGATCTCCTCGCTCAATCGCCGACGCATGGCGCGGTGGTTCATGCACCCGGCGACGGCGTCGGTGCCGGCCTCGGCACGGGCACGCACGAGCGCAAGCCCGGTGGAAGCCTGGTCCAGCAGTGTGGAGGCGTTCTCGATCGAGCGTTCGGTGAACGGCTCTCCCGAGCTGCGCACGAGCACCGCCACGGCGTCGGTTTGACCGGCGAGCGACAGCGGCGCGAGCAGCGCACAGGCGACCGCTCCCGCGGGCGGCGGGCAGGTGAACGCCAGGCGCGGGACGCTCGCCGTGAGCTCACGCGGACCCACGGCGAGGAAGGTTCGTCCGGTGCTTGCCACCCAGCTCACGCCGGGCGGGCGCTCCTCACGGGCTTGGAGATAGCTGATACGGGACTCGCCGCCGAGCACGTACACCACCACCATCTCCTGATTTTCGAAGAGCGAGAGATGGTGGACGTGCACCTCCTCAGCGCCAACCGTGCCGATCAGCTCACGCGCGAGCGCAGCGAACACCGCCTCGCTGTCGTGTGCCGTGTCGGCTGCAACCGCGAGCCGACGCACGCTCGCGAGCACGGCGCCCGCGCCCGTGACAGCCTGCTGTGTATCCGACACGGGCTCCATGCCGAAAATCTAGCGCTCGCACTGGATGGCGAGACAGTAATTCTCCGAGGAGCCGTCCCGGGTCGACGCGCGTAGACGCGGTCTCTATCCGAATCGGACAGTCACCGAGGCAAACGACGCGTGTCCTTTCCTCGGCACGAACCGGACGCGCACCCGCAACCTCAGATGACGGTGATGCCGATGCGCTTGCGCGAGCGCTCGCAGCCCGGCGCGAGACAGCGGCACCGACACTGTGATGCGCCTTGCTTTGCCAAGGGCACGCCGCACGGTGCGCAGGTCGCGCCCGCCGACGGTTAGCCGTCCGGCGGAGGGCACACGGAGAGTGAGAACGACCTTGTGACCGCGAACCCGATGCGAGAGGATCCGAACCCGCGCGCCCGCTCGCGGGTGTTTGCACCCGGCGACAGAGATGCGCGTGTTCTGTTTGACAACCGCTCCGTTCTGCGCGGTGAGCGTCGTGGGCATGACCAGCGGTGCGCCACAGAGGTTGCCGCGCGCGGCGAGGGCAGAGAACGGGCCGGCGGGCAGCTTCAGGTGGAAGCTGCTCACGGGCACGTCGGGAATCGAGGCGAACGTCGAGGTGGTGATCCCGGTGGTGATGTTGGTGGCGCCCACGAGGATGACTTTCACCCCGTCGCCGCTCAGATCGATGTCGAGATCGGGGAACGAGGCGCCTCCGTGCGATACGAAGTACGCGGGTCCGCTCAGCGTGCCGGGCAACACAGGCGTCGTGGCGCTGGCAGCACCAACAGCCGAGGCGGTTGGGCAGGTGGCGGGATTGGCTTTGAAGGTTGCTTCGGGACACGCCTTGTTGAGCGTGCTCAGTCGCGAGGGCAGCTGCTTGGGCAACTGCACGAACACCGACTTGAGGTTCGCCTGGGAGCTGGCGGGATAGCCCACCGACACTTCAAACGAGGCGCCATTGCGCCGAGACGCTTTGGCGTTCGTTTTCGCGGCGAAAGTCGGCTTGAACGCCAAGCTCGAGCAGCCACTCGCCTGGAAGGGCGAGGACACCAGCTGTGTGGAACCGAACGTGGATGTGAGCAGGCTTTCGGTGGCGAGCCCCCCACAGTTGGTTGGGTTCAGCGTGAAGTCGGGGCGGTTCACGGTGACCGTGAGCGATTTCAACCTGATCGGCGCGCCGCCGACGATCGTGGGCAGCGTGGCGCCGACCACCACGCGGGCGGTGTAGGGATCGATGTTGACCGTGGCGCGGGTGACGATGGTTCCGTAGTTGAACGGGCCGACTTTTTCAGCGGGCACCGCGACGAGCAGCCCGAAGGGAGCGCCGGCGTAGGGGCCGGTGAAGTACACGGTGCCGGGCAATACGAGCGGGTTGGGGCCGGCTCCCACCGCCGCGGAGACAACTCCGATCTTGCTCGCTTGCGGGCATTTGCCAGCGTTGGCGTCGGCTTCGCTGCACTGCTGCACGTTCGGCACCTTCGCGACGAGTCCGGCGGGCAGCGTGGTGCTCGTCTTGCCCACGTACTGGTTGCCGTCGGAGCGGGCAAGGCTCAGCGTGAAGCTGGTTGTGTGCCCACCGGTGCTGGGTTCCGAATGAGCGCTTTGGGTGAGCGCGAAGGGCAGCGTCGAGGGACAAGCGCCGCCTTTGCCGTCGAAGTCCACCGAGAACGAGGAGAGCGGGTTGGCGGAGGCACCGCCTGTGTAAGGCGTCAGGATGGCGCTGGCTGCCGCTTCGCCGCAGGCGAGCGGGTTGGCGAGCGGCACGTGCGGGCCGTTCAGCGAGACGATGAAGTCGCTGAACGGGACAGGTGGATTTTCGAGCACTGCGGTGGTGAGCTGCCCGGTGGATGCGTTGGCGATCACGTTGCCGACGAGTCGAACGGCGACGCCGTAGCGGGGGGACTCGGCGTCGATGAAGATCCGATACTCCCGTTCCGATTCGCTGTATGGCGTCTTCGATTCGGGTTCGGGCGCGAGCGGCTGCCCGACGTAGACGTTGCCGACGAGCGAGCCGGCAGGCAGGTTCGGCGTTTCGATCGTGACTGTCCCGATCTGCGAACCGGCGGGGCATTCGACTGGCTTCGCCGAGCCCTTGCCGAGCTGTTCGTCGGTGCACGCTTGGAGCCCGTTGACCGCCGACGGGTTGAGCGTCATCCCAGCAGGGAGCGTCACGTGTGCGTCCTTCAGCGTAGAGGAGTCGATTTCTTCCGCGTTCAGGTGTTGGGGCACCTTTACTTCGATAGTGGCGCCGTCGGGCTGGTCGGATTGAGATGTCGCGGGTTTGACGGCAATTTCCGGTTCGAAGGGCACTTGGTTGCAGCCGCTGACGCTCACTGGTTTCGGTTCGCCAGAAACCGTTTCGTAAGCCTTGAACTGACCGGGGTTCTGGTAGGAGTCGACGTGCAGGTAGGACTTTTGGGTCGTGCAAGTGCTGGGCAGCGTCAGGAACGAGCCGTTGCCCGCCCTGCCGTTGAACTTAAGACGCGACTTGACGATTTCAAGCTGGTTGGAGATTTCTTTGATCGTGAAGAACTCGTGGTAGTCGCCGGTGGGCACGCCGCTGTTTTCGCTGGATGGTTCTTCGTGATGCCAGCTGATACCGCCCACGATGAAGACGTCGACATTGATGACCGAGGCCACGTTCAGGGCGAACCCGAATTCAGCGGGAACGCCTTCTTCGGGTACGAGGTTGTACATGTGTAGCGATACCGGGCCTATCTTGGTGAGACCTACAAAAGCAGTGATTTCGTCTTCCCCGACTTCCGAGCCGGGGGGGCAGGTGCCTGTTTTTTCGAGCGTTTCCTTCTTGCACTGTTCAGCGGCCTGCGGATTGACGCTCAGTCCCGGCGGAACGTCTACTCGCACGTCCTTGATCTGGCCTATAGGGGCGCCGGACGGTTCAGTGTTGAGTTCGAAGCCGGTGAGTCCGAGAGGAGGATGACCGGCTGCCTGCGTGTAGAACTGGCTTTCGGGGGATTCATAGCTGCATTCGGGAGTGTCGGTGTTGCAGGTTCCGGCTTCGAACGTCTTGACGCCGAATTCCGCTGCGTGCGCCGCAGGCGCCGCCAAGACGACGGTAAGCCATACGACTGGAGCGATCCACCAGATACGAGCCGTGACCTTCATGTGCCCTCCCTTTGAACCCAAACCCATGACTGGACACGTAGGACGAGATCCCGCCTACACGGACAAGCCTCTACCCCGCTTTGGGACGTTCTAACTTGCGCGCCGCCTCGCCCGGTTGCTCGGCAACGGGCGGCTGCGATCCGGGAAGCGTCGGCCCCGGCCCAAAACCAGGCCGGCGTCCGGCGGTGCCCGGAAACCACCCCCGCGCCATGCACCGACGCCCCGCCGATGGTGGGTGGGGACCGCCCACCCAC
>JBQCGU010000006.1:0-11617 GCA_051955355.1 Solirubrobacteraceae bacterium
GAGGCGGAGGTGCGCGTGCGTGTGGAGGTTGCGAACTTCCACCCGGCGATCGCGACAGGGTTGGGCAAGCGCGCGTATTACGCCACGCAGGCGAAGATCCACGTGCTCGTCACCAACGGCTTTTTGCGCTCGCTGCGCCGCCTCGACCTGCCGAAGTCGAAGGTTGGGGTCCTCTCGCCTACACCTGCCGCCCGCCGCTGAGCGCGCGCAGCTTGGCGCGGTCGTGGCTGGCGCGGATGCGCCGCACGGTGCCCGAGCGCGAGCGCATGACGAGCGATTCGGTGGTGGCGCCGCCGACGTGCGGATAGCGCACTCCCTGCAGCACGTCGCCATCGGTCACCCCGGTGGCTGAGAAGAACACGTCGTCGCCGGCCACGAGATTGTCCCGGGTGAGCACACGCTCGAGGTCATAACCGGCGTCGAGCGCCGCCTTGCGCTCCTCCTCGTCGCGCGGCCACAACCGCCCGAGAAGCTGGCCGCCCATGCACTTGATGGCGGCTGCGGAGATGACGCCCTCGGGCGTCCCCCCTATCCCCCACAGCAGATCCACGGGCGAGCGCTCGCTGACCGACAGCAGCGCGGCGGATACGTCGCCGTGCGGGATCAGCCGCACGCGGGCGCCTGCGTCGCGGATTTCGCGGATGCCCTCCTCGTGACGCGGGCGGTCGAGCACCACCACCATCACGTCGCTCACCGAGTGGTGCTTGCGCTGGGCGATCAGCTTCACCGTGTCGGCGAGCGGACGGTCGAGGTCGAGCAGATCGGCGATGTCGGGGGCGCCAGCCATCTTCTCCATGTAGACGCACGGGCCGGGGTCGAACATCGTGCCCTTGCTCGACAACGCGATCACCGCGAGCGCCGACGACATGCCGTGCGCGGCTAGCGTGGTGCCCTCGAGCGGGTCCACCGCGATGTCCACCTCGGGCGGCGAGCCGTCGCCGATGCGCTCGCCGTTGTAGAGCATCGGCGCCTCGTCCTTCTCCCCCTCGCCGATCACGACGGTGCCGTCCATGCGCACCGAGTGCAGCGCGTAGCGCATGCCGTCCACGGCGGCCTGGTCGGCGGCCTCCTTGTCTCCTCGCCCCACGAGCGGGGCGCAGGCGAGCGCGGCGGACTCCGTCACGCGCACGAGCTCGAGCGCCAGGTTGCGGTCGGGCTGCGTGTGGTCTTGCGGGGTCATCACGGGCGCGAACCATATCCGCCGGGCAGGCGCCGGCCCGGGCGGGTGTGCAGGCGTCGTCCGGGGGCGAGCACTACGATCGGTTCGTGGCCGACGTGCAGGCGCACATCCCGCAGGATCTGATCGCAGGAGTGGTGTCCGCGGTGGAGCGGGTGGCCGAGCAGCGCGTGTCCGAGCGCCTGCGCCGGGCGGACGGCACGCTGTGGGGCGCGCCCGAGGTGCCCGAGGTGGAGAACCGGCTCGGCTGGATCGACGTGGCGGAGCGGATGCTCGGCACGCTCGGGGAGCTGCACGCGTTCGCCGAGGAGGTGCGGGGAGAAGGCGTCGAGCACGTCGTCCTGCTCGGCATGGGCGGCTCCTCGCTCGCGCCCGAGGTGTTGCGCCGCTCGCTGCCGGCGCCCGCCGGATGGCCTCGGCTGCACGTCCTCGACTCGACCGACGCCGGCGCCGTGCAAGCCCTGGAGGCGGCGATCGATCCGGGTCGCACGTTGTTCGTGGTGTCCTCCAAGTCGGGGGGGACGATCGAGCCGCTGTCGCTGCTCGCCCACTTCTGGGCGGCTGTCGAGCAGCGCCTCGCCGCGGATGCAGGCCGATCGGCTGCGCGGGTGGGCGATCGGTTCGTCGCGATAACCGACCCGGGCACGGGACTCGAGCAGCTCGCGCGCGAGCGGGGCTTTCGCCGCGTATTCCACGGCGACCCCAACATCGGCGGGCGCTACAGCGCGCTGTCCCCCTTTGGGATCGTGCCGGCGGCGCTCGCGGGCTTTCACGCAAAGGCGCTGCTCGAAAGCGCGCGCGGCGCATGGGACATGCGCGTGAACCTCGACGCGGACAGCCTTGAGGAGCGCCACGGTTTGCCGGCGCCGGTCTGGCTGGGGGCGGCACTCGGCGCGCTCGCAGCCGCGGGGCGGGACAAGCTCACGTTCGTCGTGCCGCACCCGCTCGACGGGCTCGGGCTGTGGGAGGAGCAGCTGTTCGCCGAGTCCACCGGCAAGCACGGCAGGGGCATCCTGCCCGTGGCGGACGAGCCGCTCGGCGACCCAGACGTGTATGGCGATGACCGCGTGTTCGCCTACCTGCCCGACCGCAGCGCCCCGGCAGCGGACCATGGCGAGCACGCACGCGAGCGCGTGCAGGCGCTGATCGACGCCGGCCATCCGGTGTTCGAGATCCCGCTCGACGGCCCACTGGACCTCGGGCGGGCGTTCATGCTCTCCGAGCTGGCGGTGGCGGTGGCGGGGTGGAGCCTTCAGATCAACCCGTTCGACCAGCCCGACGTGCAGCGCGCCAAGGACGCCACCAGCCGGGTGCTCGCGGACTTCGAGCGCGACGGGTCGTTGCCTGAGGTGCAAGCCGCCGACGACGCAGCCCTGCGCGCCCTGCTCGGCGACGCCGCCCCTCCGCACTACGTGGCGATCATGGGCTACCTGCAACCGAGCGAAAGCTTCGACGCAGCCGCGAGCGAGCTGCGCGCCGCGATCAGGGACGCGACCAACGCCACCACGACGTTCGGCTACGGCCCGCGCTTCTTGCACTCAACCGGCCAGTTCCACAAGGGCGGTCCCAAGACGGGACGCTTCTTGCAACTCATCCACAACGCGCCGCGCGACGTAGAGATCCCAGGCAAGCGGTACACGTTCGACACCCTGAAGAACGCGCAGGCGATCGGCGATTTGCAGACGCTGCGCGAGCTCGGATTGCCCGCCGAGCGGGTAGTCCTGCACGGCGACGAACCGGCGGCGGCGCTGAGGTTGCTCACGCAGAAGATCAAGGAGATGCTTTGACGCAGATCGGCTTCATAGGGCTGGGCAGGATGGGCGGCAACATGGTGCACCGCATCCGCCGCGACTCCGAGCACGAGGTGGTGGCGTTCGACTTCGACAAGGAGGCGGTGAAGCACGCGGTTGCCAACGGCGCCACCGGCGCGAAGTCGCTGGCAGACCTCGTCAAGAAGCTGAAGCCACCGAGGCTCGTCTGGATCATGGTGCCGGCGGGGGCGCCCACCGAGCAAACCGTCCAGAAGCTCGCCAAGCTGCTGGAGCGCGGCGATGCGATCGTCGACGGCGGCAACTCGAAGTGGACAGACGACAAGCGCCGCGCGGCGGAGCTTTCCAAGCTGGGCATCCAATACGTGGACGTCGGCGTGTCGGGCGGCGTGTGGGGCCTGGAAGTCGGCTACTGCATGATGGTGGGCGGCCCGTCAGGTGCGATCAAGCGCCTGTCGCCGATCCTCGACGTGCTCGCCCCGCCGACGAACGCAGACAGCGTGCAAGCGATCGGCCAGCGCGGGTGGATGCGCTTCGGGCCGACGGGCGCGGGGCACTACGTGAAGATGGTGCACAACGGCATCGAGTACGGGTTGATGCAGGCGTATGCGGAGGGCTTTGACCTGTTCGACAAGTGCGAGTACGAGCTCGACAACGCCAAGATCGCCCACCTCTGGAACCAGGGCTCGGTGGTGCGCTCGTGGTTGTGCGAGCTGGCGGCGCGCGCGTTCGAAGCGGACGGCAACGACCTTCAGACGATCGAGGGCTACACCGAGGACTCGGGCGAGGGACGCTGGACGATCGAGGATGCAACCGCCCGCGACGTGCCGACGCCGGTGATCACGGCGTCGCTGTACTCGCGCTTGTACTCGCGCGGCAACGGCGACTTCGGCCATCGCGTGCTGGCGGCGCTGCGCAACCAGTTCGGAGGCCACCCGGTCAAGCCCGCGGCAGGCGAGTAACGAGCGATGGCTGCGATTGCCACCCAGCCCGAGAACCCGCTCACCGCGGGCTTGGAGCGGCTGCCGGTTCCGCAGACGACGCTGACGATCTTCGGCGCCACCGGCGATTTGGCGCGGCGCAAGCTGCTGCCGGCGCTCTACAACCTCGCCCACGAGGGCGCGCTGCCCGAACGCTTCCACCTCGTGGGGGTGTCGCGGCGCGAAAAGGCGCACGAGCACTACCGCGAGGAGTGCGAGCAGGCGATCCGCCAGTTCTCGCGGCGCACCCCCGACGAGGACGTGCTCAAGCGCCTGCTCGAGCACGTGCGCTACGTGCCGGGCACGTTCGACGACGACTCGGTGTACGCCAAGCTCGAAGAGGTGCTCGACGGCTTCGAGGAGGACCTCGAGGAGCCGCTGAACCGGCTCTTCTACCTCTCCACCGCGCCGTCGTTCTTCCCGCTGATCGTCGAAGCGCTCGGCCGCCAGGGACTGAACCGGCACGAGGGCGCGGATGTGCGCGTGATCATCGAGAAGCCGTTCGGCACCTCCTTGGAGGAGGCGCGCGAGCTCAACCGCCGGGTGCTGGGCGTGTTCGATGAGTCCCAGGTGTTCCGCATCGACCACTACCTGGGCAAGGAGACCGTGCAGAACATGATGGCGTTTCGCTTCGCCAACGGCATGTTCGAGCCGCTGTGGAACCGCAACTACATCGACCAGGTGCAGATCACCGCGGCGGAGGACATCGGCATCGGCACACGCGCGGGCTACTACGACCAGGCGGGCGCGCTGCGCGACTTGATCCAGAACCACATGCTCCAGCTGCTCTGCCACGTCGCGATGGAGCCGCCGGTGAGCTTCACGGCGGATGAGGTGCGCAACGAGAAGGTGAAGGTGCTGCAAGCGATCGCGCCGGTCACCGAGGAGGTGGTGGGAGAGATCGCCGTGCGGGCGCAGTACGGGCCGGGCCATTCTGGCGGCGAGGACGTGCCGGGCTATCTGGAAGAGCCAGGCATTCCACCGGAGTCGAGCACCGAGACGTTTGCGGCGCTGCGCCTGGAAGTGGACAACTGGCGCTGGGCGGGCGTGCCCTTCTACCTGCGCACGGGCAAGCGGCTGGCAAGGAAAGTGACGGAGATCGCGGTTGTGCTGAAGCCGGTTCCGCACCTGGCTTTCAACGAGGAAGGCTCGCTCGGCGTGCTGCCCAACCAGCTGATCCTCACGTTGCAGCCCAACGAGGGCGTGTCGCTGCGCCTGGGCGCGAAGATCCCGGGCACGCGCATGGTGATCAGGCCGGTGCAGATGGAGTTCCTGTACGGGTCGGCGTTCATGTCGCAATCGCCCGAGGCGTATGAGCGACTGATCACCGACGCGATGCGCGGGGACGCGACGCTGTTCACGCGCGCGGATGAGGTGGAGGCACAGTGGTGCATCTGCGACCCGGTGTTGCGCGCGTGGCAGCAGGCGCCGGGACCGCTGCCCTCCTATGAAGCCGGCTCGCAGGGGCCGGCTGAGGCGTCTGAGATCCTGCGCGAAGGCCACAGCTGGCGCGCGATATGACCGGCTCGCGCGCCTTCTCGCACCCGGATGCCGTTTGGAGCGAGCAGGGCACGACGCCGGACGCGATCGAAGCGGCGCTGCGCGAGCTGGTGACCCAGCGCCATCACGAAGGCGGCGGGTATGTGCCGGCGCGCGCGCTGAACATGATCGCTTTCGTCGAGCGCCGCTTCGCCGGCGAGATCGCCAACCGGTTGCGCGGGGTGGGCCGCTATCACGCGTCGCGCACGATCATCTTCTCCTACGAGCCGGGACGCACGAGCCTCGACGCTCGCGTGATCGTGTCCACAGAGCGAGAGCCCGCGCAGGGCGAGGTGGGCTTGCTGCGCGAGACGGTGACGGTGGAGATCGGCGACCGTCATCTCGACGACCTCGTGACGATCGCCGACCCGCTCGTGGTGACCGACCTCGCGACGCTCGTTTGGTCTCCGCACGGCCACCCACAGGCGGTGGACGCTCTGCTCGAGCTGGCGCAAGCCGTTCTCGTGGACTCGGTGGATGAGCCATCCTGGGGCGACGCGGTGAGGCGCTCGTGCGAGCTGCACCGCCGCGCGTATGTGGTGGATTTGGCGTGGTTGCGCACCACCCCGTGGCGCGAGCGCCTGGCGACGGCGTTCGACCCGCGCTCGATGCGCGGCGAGCTGTCGCAGATCAAGGCGCTGTCGATCCAACACCACCCGGAGTCGACGGTGAGCGCGATGCTCCTCGCCGGGTGGCTCGCGTCGCGCCTGGGTTGGGAGCCAGAGCAGATGCGCCAGCACGAGAACGCGCTTCAGGGCAACGCGCGCTCGCAGGCGGGGGCTGTGCGAATCCGCCTGGAGCAGTCGCCTCAGCAGCAGGTGCGCGGGTTGCGCGGCGTCGCCCTGTCCACCGTCTCAGGCCGGCGGCTCGGCTTGCGCCGCAGCGACGGCGGGTTGCGCGCGCGCACGCGCGACCCGGAAGGGCAGGAGCGCGAATGGACGATCCTCGGAGCCTCACGCGGGGAGGGCGGGATCCTTGGCGAGGGCATCCGCCAGGCGCTGCTGCGCGACCCGACATACGTCCCCGCGCTTGCCGCAGTGGAGGCGATGGCGCCGTGACCCACGTGCAGACGCTCCCCGACGCCGAGGCGCTCGCCGCCCACGCCGCCAGCGAGATCGCGCGCCTGCTCGAACAGGCGCGCGAGCAGCGCGGGGTTGCGCACGTGGCACTCAGCGGAGGTGGCACGCCGAAGCGCACGTATGAGCTGCTCGCACAGACGCTCGACGGCTGGGATGGCGTGGAGGTGTGGTTTGCCGACGAGCGCTGCGTGGGGCCTGAGGACGAGCAGAGCAACTACCGGCTCGCCGCCGACACGCTGCTGCGTCCGGCGGCCATCCCCGAGGAGCGCATCCACCGCATGCTCGGCGAGCTGGGTCCCGAGCACGGGGCGAGCCGCTACGCCGAGGAGCTGCGCTCGCTCGGAGGCGCCCCGCTGGACGTGGCGGTGCTCGGGATCGGTCCGGAAGGGCACATCGCCTCGCTCTTCCCCCACCATCCTGCGCTGAAGGCGACGGGACCATGCGTGGGTGTCAGCGACTCGCCCAAGCCGCCGCCCGAGCGGATCACCTTGACCCTCCCGGTGCTCCAGGCTGTGCGCCACTGCCTGGTGATCGCCAGCGGCGAGGAGAAGGCGGGCGCGATCTCGGGGATGCTCGGCGAGCCCACCGAAGCCATCCCCGCCAGCCTGCTGGCGCACGAGCGCCTGACCGTGATGGTCGACGAGGCCGCCTCGGGAGCCCCGGGCGCGCCCTGGCTCACGCACGGCACGTAGAAATCCGTCGCTTGGAATCCGGGCGGGGATGGGTACAGTTGTGCCACGCGTTATGGCCCCTACCGCGACCCGGCACGCCACCGCACAGGACCGCCAGAGTCCAGCCGCCCTGGAGGCGATGCTGGCGGCGCTGGAAGACGCGCGCAAGGCGACGCTCGAACTGGTTGCGCACCTGTCGGATGAGCAGCTGGAGCAGGTCCTCTCCCCGATCATGAGCCCGCTCGTGTGGGATTTGGCGCACATCGCCGCCTACGAGGATCTGTGGATCTGCCACCGCCATGCCGGCCTGGAGTTGCTGCGCGCCGACCTGGCGGCGGTGTACGACGCCTTCGAGACGCCACGCGCGGCAAGAGGTGAGATCGAGCTGCTCGACACCCGCCACGCGCACACCTACCTGAACGACGTACGCGCTCGGACGATCGCATCGCTGGAACGCGTGGGGGTAGGAGACGGGGTTGTGTGCGAGATGGTGGTGCGCCACGAGCTCCAGCACCAGGAGACGATGCGCCAGACGATGGCGCTCGCCGGACTGCTGCCTCCGGGCGAGCCTCACTTGCGCCTGCCGGCGGCTGACCGCAGTGGCGGCGACGAGGGCGACGGCGACTGGGCGACGGTTCCCGCCGGCGCATTCGAGATGGGCGCGAGCGCGGACGGGTTCGCCTACGACAACGAGCGCCCCCGCCACGTCGTCGAGCTGCCCGCGTTCGAGATCGCGCGCCGGCCGGTGAGCAACGCCAGCTGGATGCGCTTCAGCGAGGGCGGCGGGTATGAACGGCGCGAGTGGTGGTCGGACGAGGGTTGGGCGTGGAAGGAGGAGTACGACATCACGCATGACCCTCGCGTGGCCGCCGGCCATCCCGCCGCTCCGGTGTGCCATGTGAGCTGGTTTGAGGCGGACGCATACGCCCGAGCGGCGGGCGCCCGCCTGCCGAGCGAGGCGGAGTGGGAGCGCGCTGCGAGGCTCGACCTCCTCACGGGTGTAGGAGCGGTGTGGGAGTGGACGGGCAGCGCCTTCGAGCCGTATCCGGGCTTCGTCGCGCATCCCTACCGCGAGTATTCGGAGGTGTTCTTCGGCAAGGGCTACCGCGTGCTGCGCGGCGGATCGTGG
This sequence comes from Solirubrobacteraceae bacterium, assembly GCA_051955355.1. GTDB lineage: Bacteria > Actinomycetota > Thermoleophilia > Solirubrobacterales > Solirubrobacteraceae > Palsa-744. The sequence continues at coordinate 8,345 of JBQCGU010000006.1, forward strand.
GCGACGAGCGAGCGAGTCGGCACGGTGACGTTCCGCAACTGGGACCTCCCGATCCGCACGCAGATCTTCGCGGGCGTGCGCCTGGCGCGAGAGGCGGCGTGATGGAGCCGATCGTCCAACCGACCGAGGAGCAGGCGATCAGGATCGACTCCTACCTGCACGAAGGCGAACAGCGCTCGCTCGCCGAGGACGTGCTCGACGGCCTGACGAGGCCGTTCAAGGAGCTCCCCCCGAAGCACTTCTACGACTCGCGCGGAGCGGAGCTGTTCGACCGCATCTGCGAGCTGCCCGAGTACTACCAGACGCGCACCGAGCGGCTGATATTGGAGAGCTGCGCACAGGACATCGCGCTGAGGACGAGCGCCGCCGAGCTCGTCGAGCTGGGATCAGGGACGGCTGCCAAGACACGCGTCCTGCTCGACGCGCTGCACGGCGCCGGCACGCTCGAGCGCTACGTCCCCGTGGATGTGACCGAGCAGATGGTGCGCGAGTGCGCACTTGCGCTCACGAGCGAGTACCCGGGCTTGCAGGTGCACGGAGTGATCGGCGACTTCGAACGTCACCTCGACCGACTGCCCGACTCGGTCGGCATGCGCCTGGTGGCGTTCCTGGGCGGCACTATCGGCAACTTCCCACCGGGCAGCCGCCGCCGGCTGCTGCGCGAGATCGGACGCCTGCTCGACGAGGGCGACCACCTGCTGCTCGGCGTCGACCTCGTCAAGGACAGCAAGGTGCTGTGCGCAGCCTACGACGATGCGGCGGGCGTCACGGCGGAGTTCAACCGCAACGTGTTGCGCGTGCTCAACCGCGAGCTGGCAGCCAACTTCGACCTGGACGACTTCGAGCACGTCGCACTGTTCGACGACGAGCACGAGTGGATAGAGATGCGCTTGCGCGCCCTGCGCGAGCACACCACCCACGTCGGCGAGCTCGGCCTGTCGGTGCACTTCCGCGAGGGCGAGGAGATCCGCACGGAGATCAGCGCGAAGTTCACGCGCGAGCGGATCGCCGCCGACCTCGCCGCCGCCGGCCTTCAGCTCGTGGACTGGCTCACCGACCCGGACGAGCTGTTCGCGCTGACGCTCTCGCGGCCCGGCTGACAGCCACCGTCAGTCAGTTGAGTCCGAGCACGAGCAGCAGCGCGTCGTCGACCGCACGCATGTCTTGGTGCGAGAGATGCCCGACTCTCTCCCCAAGCGCCCGCGCGTCCACCGCGCCGGCCATCTCGCAGAGCACCTGAGTCGGCTCATCGCCCACGATGATCTGCGGGTGAAAGCTCGCGGGCGCCGCCGCCTGCGAGGTGGGACAGATCAAGACGGTGGACAAGGCGAGAAGACCGTCCGCTTGAACGATCACCGCAAAGCGACGCCCGTGCTGCACACGTCCGCGGCTGCGCGGCAACGTGATCGCATGGACATCACCACGAACCACGCAACTCCTCCATCAGAGCAGCCACCTCGCGAGCCTCCTGCAAGTAGCGCTCGTCTTCCATCAACCGCCGGGCCTCAGCCGGCAAACCGCTCCGCTGGCGGTCTCGTGCGGCTGTCTCCGCAATTGCCTGGCGAGCTGCCTCCGAACGGCTGACGGCTCGGCGTCGCGCGATCTCGTCCAACGCCTGGAGACCGTCGTGGCCCAGCCGGAGAGAGAGCGGAGGGGGCGCGGGGGTCACGCCGTAAGAGTGTAGTGCGAAACGTATTACAAAATAGGCTCCTAGCTCTATATTCCGTCACCCACCCGCCAAACGGGACAGGCGTCCCCGGTGATGTTGGGCGAGCCCGGTAGGCTCTCCCTCATGCGAATTGAAGGCAGTGCAGCGATAGTCGTAGGCGGGGCGTCCGGCCTCGGCGAGGCTACGGCCCGCCGCCTGCACGACCAGGGTGCGGTCGTGACGATCGCCGACGTCAACGCGGAGAGGGGACAGGCGCTCGCCGATGAGTTGGGCGTCGAGTTCGTCGCCTGCGACGTGCGCGAGGAGAGCCAGGTGCAGGCGACTGTCGAGCAAGCCGCAGCCAACGACGGCGGGTTGCGCATCGCCGTGTGCTGTGCGGGCACCGGCTGGGCGCAGAAGGTGGCCGGCTCCAAGGGTCCCCACCCGCTGCTGCCCTTCGAGACGATCGTCCAGATCAACCTGATCGGCACGTTCAACGTTCTGCGCTTCGCCGCGAGCGCGATGATCGCAAGCGACCCGCTCGACGACGGCGAACGCGGTGTGTGCGTGAACACCGCCTCCATCGCCGCGTTCGACGGCCAGGTCGGCCAGATCGCCTACTCGGCTTCCAAGGGCGGTGTCGTGGGCATGACTCTGCCAGCCGCGCGCGACCTCGCCCAATACGGGATTCGAGTCAACACGATCGCCCCGGGCCTGTTCGACACGCCGCTGCTGGCGGCGCTGCCCGAGGAGGCGCGTCAGAAGCTCGGGGCAGGCGTGCCGTTCCCGCAACGCCTGGGAGCACCGGCTGAGTACGCCCAGCTCGCCTGCCAGATCGTCGAGAACCGGATGCTCAACGGCGAGGTCATCCGACTCGACGGCGCGCTGCGGATGCCGCCGCGCTAGCCGCTCCCTTTACGAAGCGGGAAGCGCCGACGGACCGATGGCTGCCACCAGCCAGCGGCCATTTTCCCGCTGCAGGGGGTAGAAGGCATTTGAAGCGCCGTGCTTGTGCATAACGGCAAACGCGCGCGTGCTCGTGGCGCGAACGAAGTCGACGGTGCTGCGGCGCATCGCCATGCGAGCAGAGGCCGGCTCGTTGACGAACATCGCCGCCACACTCCCGGCGCAGCCTCCCCCGCCATTGGATTCGACGCTCGACACCTGCATCCGAAGAGACGCCACCAGGAGCGAGCACGCCCGCCCGCCGTCGTCGCTGGCCAAAGCAGTGGTGTACGAGCGCACTGCACGGACCACCGCGGCGCGCGTCGCCCCGCGAGCCAGGTGGCCGAAGGAGACGATCCCGTCAGCCGCGCTCGAAGGTGGGCGTTCGGGCGCTCGCCTCCCGGTCGACGCGCGGCGCACGACGGCGCTTTCACGCCCGCCTTGCGGCGGGCTCTCGCCACGGGCGAGCGCGTTCAAGGATCTCGCCGCAGGGTGTGACCCTCCGCAGCCGGCGATGCAGGCGAGCAGGCCCACCAGGACACAGGCGGGTGGAAGACGTGGCGGTCTCATGGACGTGGTTGTCGCAAACGAAGCTTGCCCGCCGGCCTGTGGAGGGGGCGGGGCCGCGCCCGCCCCGCCCCGGGCGGTGGTCGGGGGGTTTAGGGCCCCGCACCCCCAGG
>JBQCGU010000007.1:0-4346 GCA_051955355.1 Solirubrobacteraceae bacterium
TTGGCGTTCGTCTCTGCGCTGCCCTTGGGGGGGTTGGGTTCTTGGGCGCCCTCTTCCTTGATCGCCTGCGGCGGTGGCCCCCCCCCCCCCCCGGGGCTCTGCTCCAGGCGGTTCACCATCGACTGTGGAAGCACCGACGCGGTGGGGTCCGACACGTCGGTCTGGAACACCCCGAGGTCTGAGCCGCCGAGATGCACGAAGCCCGCAGCTGTCTCGCGCAACCCTTGCGTGAACGACAGCAGCGCGACGATCGTCGCCACCCCCACAGCGATGCCGGCGGCGGTGAGCAGCGTGCGTGCGGGTCGCCTGCGCAGGTTTGTGAGGATGATCGCGATCACTGCCTCGCGCCTCCCGCCTGCGGGTCGGAATCCACCGGCGCCCGCTCCTGCGAGGGCTGAATCGCCCCGTCGACGAGCGTCACGGTGCGGTCGGCGCGCTCACCCATCGCGCTGTCGTAGCTCACCACCACCATCGTCATTCCGAGCTCCTCGCGCAAGTCGAACAGCAGGTCGAGCACGCGTCCAGATGTGGCCGAGTCGAGCGCACCCGTGGGCTCGTCGGCGAGCAGCAGCCGGGGTTGGTTGGCGATCGCCCGCGCCACCGCCACGCGCTGGCGCTCGCCGCCCGAAAGCTGCGCCGGCACGTGTTCGGCGCGACCGGACAGCCCAACGGCATCGAGCAGTTGCAGGGCACGCGCCTTGCGCTCGGCTCTGGGCATCCGCGCGCCCACGAGCGGCACTTCGACGTTCGCTCGCGCAGTCAGCGTCTCGAGCAGCAGGTGGCGCTGGAACACGAACCCCACCACCTCCCGGCGCATCTGCGCTGTGTGGGGCTCGCCCCACAGATGGCGGCCATCGATCAGGACACGTCCGCTGTCCGGCTGCTCGAGCCCACCGATCAATGCAAGCAGCGTGCTCTTGCCAGACCCGCTCGGGCCGGTGATCACGAGCGCCTCACCGGAGCTCACCCGCAGGGAGACTCCCCTGACGGCGTTGATTCGCCCGAAGCGCTTGACCGCGTGCTCGACGAGCACCTCCGTGCCCGCACGTCCCCCGGACCCGTCGCGGCGGGAAACAGCGTCGACCGCCGCACGCTGCCCCGATCCTCGCGAGCGAATCCTCACGACCTCGACCATAGTGCGCTTCGCGGCGGCTTTCTCACACGGCGATCATCGGCTGGACGCCGGCAGCTGGCGCACGAGGGCAGCCCGGGTCAGGCTGCGACAGCGAGCTGCCTGAGCGCCGGCTGCACGATGCGGAAGTCCAGTTCGGCGAGCGACCGCGCCGAGCAGAAGATCAGCTCGAGCGTTGCGCAGTCCTCGAGCTCCACGAACAGCTCGCCCTGCGGACCGTCCACGAGCGTGCGCTCCACCCGGAACAGCGTCTTGCCGTCGGTTAGGTATGCACCATCGGGAAGAGCGTGCGAACCCTGCCTGCCGCTGGCGGTGCGGCTCTCCCCTTGGGCTTGGTCGACTGATCGCATGCCTGCAAGCTACCCGCGCTCGCGGGTCTAATCCTCGGTAGGCGTCGGACGTCTTACTGCGGAATTGCACTGATGCCCGGGGGAGCGGCTGCTGGCACACTGCTCGCCCACGCTGTACAGCCTCCCGCGCGGTAGGACGAAGGCTCCACGGCGGGGGCGGATGTGATGCGTCCCCGTCGAGTGGGCGCTGAGCGTATCGCCATACGTAAGCCTCCGTACCCCTGCGACTGCTACCGCAACTAAGCGGGTAACCCCGGGTTGACTGGTGCAGATGCGTCTCGCTTCTTGAGGAGGGTCGGATGAGGGCTATCGGTCGGTTCTGGCTGGCGGGCTTGCTGGCGTGCTTGGTGGCTGCTCTCTCGGCGTCGGCGGCTCAGGCCGAATTCGGCGTCGAAAGCTTCTTCGCGGCGAACTGCAAGGTCGCCACGTGCAACAAGGCTGCCACACCAGCGGAAGAAAAGGAAAAGGCTGAAGCCGAAGGCTATAGCCAGGCCGCCGGTCACCCTCCGTTCGGGGTGACCGACTTCAAGCTCAACCGCAAAGAGATCCAGACCACCCCGTTTCCGGCGTTTGCGCCGGAAGGCAACCTCAAGAATCTTCGCATCGACGTAGCGCCCGGCGTCAGTACGAATCCTGAGGCCGTGCCCAAGTGCTCGGTTGCGGAATTCACCTCCACCGAAGTGGAACCCACCAACCATCTCTTCCTGGCCCCCAAATGTCCGGAACCCACCGTCATCGGTGAAAACATCGTCCAGACGGTGATCGTGATTCCTCCAGGGGAACCCTTTGAAGGTGATTTTGCCGATGTCGAACTCAAAGGGAAGGTCTACAACCTCGAACAGCCCAACGGCCTTTCTTCGTATTTCGGAGTTGCGCTTGAAGTCAAGCCGGGTGTCTACGCGCATACCTTCCTCGAAGGGCACATCGAATGGGCGAGCGACTATCACGATTACTTCGAAATCAAAAACATCACGCCTGGTCTCCTCAGCTCGCGGTTGGTCTTCACGGGCAACGTCGGGACGGGAGGGTTCCTGACCAACCCCAGTCGCTGTGCGGGTCCCGGGCCGCTCACCACGACGCACTGGAGTGGAGAATCCTATGAAGCGGCAACGGCTTCCACTGAATACACCACTCCGATTGGGACCCAAGGTTGTCTGGGCGAAGGGTCGTTCGTCGCGCCGCCGTTCGAACCAGAATTCAAGCTGAGCGCTGAAACGCTTCAGAACGACCAGCCGGATGGGATCACTGCCGAAGTGATCCTGCCGCACGACCCCAGCCCAACCGGCATCGACACCTCGCAACTGCGCACAGCCATCGTGACGCTGCCCGAAGGCATGACTCTGAATCCCTCGGCGGCTAACGGGCTCAAGGCGTGCTCGCCGGCTCAAATCGGGATCAAAACGCGCAACCCCGTCGCCTGTCCAGCCGAATCGAAGATCGGCACCGTCACGCTCACCGTGCCAGACCTTCCAGCGAGCGAACCGCTCGAAGGCAACGTCTATCTGGGTGGGGGCGAACCGATCACACATCCGCCCTTCACGATCTACGTCGACGCGGAGTCTGCCCGCTATGGGATATCGGTGCGCCTGCCGGGCACCGTCAAGGTCGACGAAACGACTGGCCGGATCACCACCGAATTTGCCGAAAACCCAGAACAGCCGTTCACCGACGCCAAGCTGAGCTTCAACGGCGGCGCGCTTGCGCCGATCGCCAATCCGCTCGTGTGCGGTTCGGCGAAGGTTGAAACGAGCCTCGTTCCCTATACGGGCACCGCAACCAAGTCTCCCTTCGCCGAACTCGTCTTTGGCAGTCAAAAGACCGGCGGGGCCTGTCCGTCGCTGCCCTTCTCGCTGGCCCAGTCCACCGAAGGCAACCCCCACACCGGCGGCGCCAACACGAACTTCACGCTCAACCTCTCACGGTCGGACGGACAGCAGTACCTGTCGAAGGTGAGCACCACGCTGCCCGAGGGACTCGTGGGCAAGATACCCGCGGTTCCGCTCTGTGGTGAGCCCTTGGCGACCGAAGGCAAGTGCCCGGCTGCGAGCCAAATCGGGACGGTCAGCGTGGCCGCGGGCTCGGGTCCGACGCCGGCGCACTTCTCGGGGCAGGCCTACCTGACTGGCCCATACCAGGGCGCACCGTACGGAATGACCATTGTCGTCAACGCAGCCGCCGGGCCGTTCAGCCTCGGCTCGGTCATCACGCGGGCGAAGATCGAAGTAGACGAGTTCACCGGACGGGTCACCGTCGCAAGCCAGCTGCCGACGATCTTCAAGGGCATACCGCTGCGGCTGAAATCCCTGAGCGTCGCCGTCAACCGGCAGGGCTTCCTGATCAACCCGACCAACTGCGGTGAGTTGTCCACCGACACGCTGCTCACCTCGACGTTCGGATCCACGCAGCTGATATCGACGCCCTTCCAGGCGAGCGGCTGCAGTGCGCTGGGCTTCAAACCGCGGCTCACCGCCAAGACGAACGCCAAAGCCTCGCGGCGCAACGGTGTTTCGTTCGAAACGGCGGTCGGCTATCCCACCAGTGCGCAAGCCAACATCAAGTCGGTGAAGGTCCAGCTGCCCAAGCAGCTTCCGTCGCGGTTGAGCACGCTCAAACAAGCTTGTGCCGAAGCCACGTTCAAAGCCAATCCGTACTCGTGTCCCGCCGCCTCCAAAGTGGGAGGCGCCACCGCTGTGACGCCTGTGCTGCCCAAGGCGCTCACCGGGCAGGCGTTCTTCGTCTCCCATGGCGGCGCAGCCTTCCCCGATCTCGATCTGGTGATGAGCGGCAACGGCGTGACGATCATCCTCGTCGGCAACACGAGCATCGTCAAAGGCATCACCACCACGACGTTCGCCTCGATTCCC
>JBQCGU010000008.1:0-4639 GCA_051955355.1 Solirubrobacteraceae bacterium
AAGCCGCGAGCCTTGGCCGCACGGATCGCCGCCACCGCCTTGTCGAAGACGCCGTCGCGGCACACCGAGGCGTCGTGGCGCTCGCGCAGCCCGTCCATGTGGACCGCCCAGGCGAAGTAGGGCGAGGGCTCGAAGCGGTCGAGCTTCTTCTCCATCAGCAGCCCGTTCGTGCACAGGTAGACGAATCGCTTGCGCTTGATCAGCTCGGCGGCTATCAGGTGGATCTCAGGATGGATGAGCGGCTCTCCCCCGGCGATCGACACCATCGGCGCGCCACATTCCTCGACCGCGCCCACCGCCTGCTCGACGGACATGCGCTTGCGCAGCACGTGGTCGGGGTGCTGGATCTTGCCGCAGCCTGCGCACGCCAGGTTGCACTGGAACAACGGCTCCAGCTCGACGATCAGCGGGAACTTCTCGCGCCGTGCGAGGCGTTGGCGCATCAGATACCAGCCCATGCGCGCGCCCTGTCTAATCGGAACCGACATCTACAGCCACCTCATTGCTCGCTGTGCGCTCATCTCAATCCGTACTGCAAGACAGTATGAAGCCTGTTCTGGCGGCTCAGCGCGGCGAGCGCCTTTGCCGTCCGGCGCAGCGTGACCGTCGCGCGCGCCGCGTCGGCGAGCGTCGGCAGCGGAGGGCCGACGGGCAGGCGCTGGCGCAGCTCCCGATCGGGGGTGTCGGAAAGCACGCGCACCACGGAGAACGGGCGGCTTTGGGCAGCCGCGGCGATCCACGCCGACTCCATGTCCACCGCAAGCGCTCCGCATGCAAGCATCCGCTCGCGAGCCTCGCCTGTGATGATCCGATCGACGCTCGCCACCAGGCCGCGGCGCACCTGAAGGCCGCAATCGGAAAGGGCAGCCGCAAGCCCGTCGGCTCCCTCACAGCAGATCGGCTCGCCAGACGGGGTTCCGTGCTCGTCGAGCGCAACCACCCGCTCGGCAACCACAACGTCGCACAAGCGGCTGTCGGGGCGCAAACCTCCGCCGAAGCCGAGCACGAGCATCGCCCGCGCCGGGTCGGCGCTGAGCGCAGGCACCGCGGCGCGCGCCCGCTCGGGACCCATGCCGGTGGTGCGGACACGCAAACCCGGAGCCGCCGAGCGGATGGCAAGCGCCTCGACGAGCAACGGGGCTGTGATCAGGATGTCGCTCATCGTGCTCTCGCGACGCTCTCCAAAGCCACCCGAGCGGCAGCGTGGCCGCTGCGCACCGCCCCCTCGAGCGTCGCCGGCCAACCCGTGTCGGTCCAGGCACCGGCGAGCGCGAGCCCTGAAACGGCGGTGCGGGCGGCAGGCCGCTTGTGCTCTACCCCCGGACGGGCGGCAAACGTCGCGGCGTGCTCGCGACTTGCCGCATAGCGCAGCACCCGCGCCTGTCGGGCAGCGGGGAACAGCCGCTCGAGCGCCGACAAATAGCGCTCGCGCAGCTGCTCGGCGCTCATCTGCATCTCCTCCTGCGCCCCGGAGATCGACACCGCCAGATACTGGCCCTCAGCCACGCCGGCGGCTTCGGTGCGATCGAACACGTACTGAACTGGCGTGCCGATGCCCGCGGCGAACTCGTGCTCGCACACTCGCCGGTCGTACACGACGTGCACGTTGACGATCGGCGAGCTGCCGAGCTCCTCGAACGCCCGCACCGGAGCGCCGAGCAGCGACTCGAGCATGCCAGCGGCACGGGCGTGCGGCACCGCCGCGATCACTGCCGGCGAGCGCAGCGCGCAGCCGTTGCCCCGCACCACGAGATCCTCCCCCTCCATCCCGATCTCCTCGACACGCCAGCCCAGCCGCACGTCAACGCCGGCTTCGCGCAGCGCCACCAGCGCCGGGGCGCCGAGCGTCTCGCTCAGCGGGCGCAGGTGAAAACCGATGTCCCCGGCGTCGGCATGTTCCAGCAGACCCGTCTGCAGCACGAACGCACCGAGCGCCAGCGACGCGTCGGCTGCCCGAACGTTGAGCGTCGGCAACGCCACCAAATCCCAGAGGGCGTCCAGCGCCCGCGGTCCCTGCCCCCGCTCGGCAAGCCAGCGCCCGAGCGTGCAGCCCTCGCCCTCGAGCTCGAGCGCCCGCTCGCGGGTCAGGCGTCCGAGCGCACGCGCGGCGCGGGCCGCCGAGAGGCGTTCGCGCGGCGAGAGGTGGGGATAGCGCGCCAATGCGCCGGCGAGGTGCAGCGGCGCGGGCAGCGCGCCGCGACGCAGCACGACCGGCTCGCGCCCGGGGCTGAGCACAGGGATCTCCAGGCGCGACTGAAGCGCCACGGTCGAGGCGCTTCCCAGCCGCTCGAGCAGGTCGCGATAGGCGGTGCAGCAACGCAGGAAGACGTGTTGGCCGTTGTCGAGCAGCAGGCCGTCGCGCTCGAACGAATACGCGGCCCCGCCGAGCCTCGGCCTCACCTCCAGCAGGGGGACCTGCGCTCCGGACTCGGCGCAGTCGAGCGCTGCCGTTATGCCGGCGAGCCCTCCACCGACGACGGTCACCGATCGCCGCCCGCCCCGAGCAGCGGCATCGACGCCCCTCAGCGGATCGGTGCCGGCAAGCTCGCTGGAGCGCGTCATCACAGCGCGGCGCCGAGCAGGCTGCGCGTCGCCACCCAGCCCTTCTCCCAGATGGGCAGCGAGATCCGTTCGTGCGCAACCCGCTCAGGGCGCTGCTCGATGCGGTCGAGCAGCCGACGGTAGATGCCGCTCATCGCCAGCACGCACGCCGCGCTGCGCCGGTCGAGCAGCGGGACCAGCTGCTCGCCACGCTCGAACCACTCGCGAGCGCGTGCGGCTTGGAAGCGCATGAACGCCTCGAACTGCCCCTCCTCGCCTTGAAAGCGCCCATCGGTGCTGAGCCGGTAGCGAACGAGGTCCTGCCTGGGCACGTAGAGGCGCCCGTTATCGGCATCCTCGCGCACGTCGCGCAGGATGTTCGTCAGTTGCAGCGCCACGCCGAGATCGTCCGCCAGGACGCAGGCGCGCTCGCTCTCACGCGCTCCGAAGATCGCCACGCACAGACGGCCGATCGAGCCTGCCACACGCCGGCAGTAGGGAACGAGCTCCTCGAACGTCTCGTAGGTGACGCCGCGCACATCCATGCGCACGCCCTCGATCAGGTCGAGCAGCGCGTCGAGCGGCAGCGCCGAGCGAGCGTGAGCGTCGGCAAGCGCCACGAGCACCTGATCGCCGCGCTCGCCTGCGCGCCCATTCTCATCCGCGAGCCCGCCGAGCGCGCGCTCTGCGTCGTCGAGCAGCGCGAGCTTGCGCTCCGGCTCGATCGAACCGTCGCCGATGTCGTCTATGCGGCGGGCGAACGCATACACCGCGCACATCGCGTTGCGCTTGCCCGGCGGCAGGAGGCGGATACCGTAGTAGAAGTTCGCGGCACAGCGCCGGGTGATCTGCTCGCAGCTGCGATACGCCTGCGCGGTGGGCGAGGAGTGCTGTGTGGCGGCGCTCAACGGAGGTGCTCCACGAGCACAGCCGCCAGTGCCCGCGCCCGGCGCACGCGGCTGGCGCGAGGGGGGCCGTCGAGAACTTCGAAGCCTGCGCCCTCGATCGCGTCGAGCGCGGCCCGCCCGCCCGACACGAAGCCGGCCACGGCAAGCTTGGGGCGTCCTTTGAGGGTGTCGAGCAGCGGTTCTCCGGCGCGCAGGAGCTGGCGCGCACGCGCCACCTCGAACTGGATCAACGCGCGCACCCGCTCGCGCTGAGCGCGATCCACCGCGAGCAGGTCATCCACCGAAACGTCGAAGCGCTCGAGGTCTTCGGCGGGGATGTAGACGCGCCCTCGACCGAAGTCCTCGGCGACATCCTGCCAGTGCTCTGCCAGCTGGAGCGCCGTGCAGATCTCGTCCGAGCGGGCAACCCGCTCGGCGGTCAGCAGACCGAACACCGCCAGCACGAGCTCCCCGACCGGATTCGCGGACAGAGCGCAGTAGGACAGCAGCTGATCGAACGAGCGGTAGCGAGTGACGCGCTGGTCGGTGCGGTTGGCGTCGATCAGCCGCACGAACGGCTCCTGCGGCAGTGGATGCACGGCAAGCGTGTGTTGCAGACGCACGAGCAGCGGATGCTCGGCGCATCCCCGAAAGCAGCGCACGAGCTCTCCCTGCAACCAGTCGAGCGCAGCCAGCCGATCGCCGTGCAGCTCGTCGCCGAGATCGTCGACCAGGCGGGCAAAGCCGTAGATCGCGAGCAGTTGATCGCGCTCGCGAGCGCTCAGCACTCGCAGCGCTACGGGGAAGTTCTCGCTGCCAGCCCGCTCCATCACAGCCCGGGCGTCGGGCAGCGCCACCGGGGTCGCCGTCATCGCCCTCAGCCTTGCAGACAGCGCCCCAGCGCCATGACCGGGAACGTGAGCCGGTAGAGGTGATAGTTGATGTAGAAGTGCGACGGGAAGCCGGTGCCCGTGTGCTGGGGCTCGTTCCAGCTGCCGTCCTCGCGCTGATTGTCGACGAGCCAGCGCACCCCTCGCTGAAGCACCTCGCCGCGCTCACCGGCGGCGTGCAGGGCGAGCAGCGCCCACGCGGTCTGGGACGGCGTCGAGTTGCCCCGGCCGGCCCAACTGCGGTCCCGGTACGAGCGCAGGTCCTCGCCCCAGCCGCCGTCGTCGTTCTGATGCTCGCGCAGCCACCGCACGGCCGCCTGG
>JBQCGU010000009.1:0-18080 GCA_051955355.1 Solirubrobacteraceae bacterium
CGCGGCTCCTCTCAGCGCACGCCACCTGCCGGCTGCAACGCCGCTCGCTCTTCGCCTACCTCGCCGACGCCATCGCCGCCCACGCCCGCGGCGACCCAGTGCCACTGCTCAGCTAAGCGACCCGACCCACTGAACGCTTACGTATTTCGGCAGAGCAACACGGGCGCGGACCTCCCCGCGATCTCCCTGTAAGCATGTCGACCCACCACGCCCTCCGATACGTCGACCCGCACGCCCGCCGCGGCGTTCTCTACCGCGGGTATGTCCGCCTCGCCAGCAGCCGCTTTGCGACGTGGCTGTCCAAGCAGACGATCTGGAGTGCGATCGTTTGGAACGTCGACCCACACCTGATGCGGCTCACCCGTGGACACCTGGGCACGGGCCTGCTGCTCCCGACCGCGCTGCTCCAGACGCGCGGCGCGCGCAGCGGCCTTGTCCGCCGCAACGCCGTCATCTACTTCCACGACGGCGAGCGAGTGACGATCGTCGCCTCCCAGGCCGGGCGTCCGGGCAACCCATCCTGGTTCTACAACCTGCGCGCGCACCCCGACGTGCTGCTCGGCGGACAGCCGTTCCGTGCGGAGATCGTCGAAGACGAAACCGATCGCAACAGGCTTTGGCAGCTCGCCGACCGGATCTTTCCGGCGTTCGCCTCATACAGAGGCAGCGCATCCCTCGCAGGCCGCACGATCCCGATCGTCCAGCTCACCCCGCGCTAGCTCGCGGTGGTGGCGGCACCGCCTTGCGCCGCCTCGGCAGCGCGCCTGGCGGCGTGTCGGCGGACATAGAGCTTCTCGGTCATCGTCATCGCCCCGGGATGCCCTCCTCCGGGCCAGGGCGTGAGCAGCAGCAACAGGCGCGCATCCGACACCGCCAGCACCTCGTGGCGCTCCCCGGGGCCAAGCTCGACCAACAGGCCGGACCCGCCCTTGGCGAGCTCGCCGGCGCCGGTGCTCACCTCCACCTCGCCGCTTATGACGAGCAGCCACGCACGCTCGTGGACCTCGTGATCGCCGAGCGCCTCGCCGCCCGCGAGGTCGAGCACGATCGCCCGCGCCGCGTCCGAGGAGGAGATGATCTCCGGCAGGCGCGGCTCCAGGGCGAGATCGGACAGGCTCCAGCTCTTCATCGACATCCTCCTCTACATGGCGTGAACCCATTGAAGCGCTTTAGTCGGAAACAGCCAAATCGGCGAGCTGCTTGCGTATGCGACTACTGACAGCAACTTCGGACGGCGTTCTTGGACGGCACTCCTATTTCCCGTAGGATTCCGAACGTTGGTTTGCGAATGATCGAGCTTCGGCACCTACCCGAGAATGTCTAGCGCCACTCCATCTCTCGACGCGAAGCGATGGATGCGCGGCAGCTCGACGTCCTTGCGCGGAGCGCTGCTCGCGCTGATGATCGAGCGGCCCGGCCACGGTTACGATCTCGCCAACCGCCTGCGCGAGCGCCTCGGCGACTCGTGGTCGATCAACCGCACCTACATCTACTCCCTGCTCGACGAGCTCGAGGCGGAAGGCCTGATCGTCGGACGAGCCGAACCGGCACGCCAAGGCGGGCGGGTGCTCGTCACGTTTCACCCCACAGAGCTGACGCCGCTCGCCCTCAGCCAGTGGATGCAAACCCTCACCCCGCGCGAGCCCGTCAGGATCGGTTTGCAGGCAAAGATCGCAGTCGCGCGAGAAGAGGACGCACCGTGCCTGCTCGAGGCTTTGCGGGAGTACGAGCGCGAATGCCTGCAACTGCTCCAGGGCACAGCAAGCGCGCACACCAAGCGAAGGCATTGGAGGATGTTGGTGCTCGACTGTGCCCGCGATGCGGTGGACGGCCAACTGCGGGCGGAGATCGAGTGGGCGCGGCGGACCCGTCAGCGGATCGCCGAGCACCTCGCCGAAGGGTAGAGGCGGGATGTCGCGCATCCCCCTTCTCTCATTCGAGAACGTGAGCAAGTACCGCGCGGACGGTCGTCATCGGGTGGCGGTGCTCGCGAACGCATCCTTCGAGGTGCCGGCAGGAAGCGCGGTCGGCGTTTGGGGCGTCAGGCGCTCAGGCAAGACCTCGCTGCTGCGACTCGCCGCCGGTGTGGAGCTTGCGGACGAGGGGGTGGTGCTGTTCGACGGACGCTCGCTGTCGCAGATGCGTCAGATCGATCGCGAACGCCTTATGCGAGCCGACATCGGCTTCGTCTCGCCCATGGACTGGCGGCCAGGTCATCGCGAACGGGCGCTCGACTATGTCGCGCTGCCGCTGCTCAGCACGGGCGCCACGCTCCTGCAGGCAACCCGCGCGGCACGCCGTGCGCTGCGACGCATGGATGCGATCGAGATCGGCGAGAAGTTCGGCAGGACGCTCTCGCTCGGTGAGCGCATTCGCGTGATGCTCGCCCGCGCGCTGGTCAACACGCCTCGCCTGCTGCTCGTCGACGAGCCGGCTGCCGTGCCGAACCTCGGCGAGCGCGACGATCTCTGCGACCTGCTCGGCGTGCTCGCCCGAGAACGCGAGCTGACGCTCGTTGTCGCCTCCGAAGAGATGAGCTCCCTGCGATTTGCCGACTTCTTGATGTCGATCGGCGGCGGCGAGCTCGTCCTCTCCAACGACCACAAGGCGGAAGTGCTGCCCTTTCCGCCGCCCACCGACCTCAGGCTGGGGAGGGAGGGACGGTGAGCACGCTCGAGCTCCACCAGGTGGTCAAGCACTACCGCAGCGGCGACGGGGAGGTCGTTCGCGCGGTGGACGGCGTCTCGCTCACCATCTCCCCCGGCGAGCTCATGGCGTTGTACGGCCCAAGCGGTTCGGGCAAGACGACGTTGATGTTGATGGTTGCCGCCGTGCTGCGCCCCGAAGCGGGGACGATTCGCTTCGGCGAACATGACATAGGCAAGCTCTCCGAGCGTGAGAGCGCCCGTTATCGCCTGCACGAGGTCGGGTTCGTCTCTCAGGCATTCCATCTGCAACGGGGCGCCACCGCGCTCGACAACGCCACGATCAAGCTGACCGCCGACGGACAGACGCTCCGGGCGGCTCGCCGCCACGCATACCCGTGGCTGGAACGTGTCGGTTTGAGCGAGCGCGCCCACCACACACCCGACGAGCTCTCGATCGGCGAGCGCCAGCGCGTGGCGATAGCGCGCGCGCTCGCAGGCGAGCCCAATTTGCTGCTGGCGGACGAGCCCACCGGCAGCCTCGACTCCAAGCGCAGCCGCCAGGTGCTGGAGCTGATTCGCAGCATTTGCCATGAACGTGAGATACCTGCACTGCTGGTCACACACGATCCGCAAGCGCAGGCATTCGCAGATCGGGTGCACACGCTGCGCGACGGGATGCTCTCGGATGGCGTTGACTCCGAGCTCTCGCCGGTCTTGTGTTGAGCAACCTGCTCAACCCCAAGATCCTCGGAGTCCGGCTCAGCCTCTTGGCCCATCTCTACCTGCGCCGCCTGCGAGCCCAGTTCCTGCAGGAGGCACTGGCTGGTTGTGGCATAGCGGTGGGCGTGGCGCTCGTGTTCGGCGTGCTGCTCGCCAACACCAGTGTCACGAGCTCGGCGAGCGAATTGGTGCACGGCATCGTCGGCAAAGCGCGCCTGGCGCTGACGGCGCGCTCCGACAGCGGGTTCAGCGAACGGACAGCCGCGAGCATCGCAACGCTTCCAGGCGTCCAGCTGGCGACGCCGGTCCTCCAGCAGAACGCAGCGATCCTCGGCCCGCATGGACGTCGCTCTGTGCAGCTGTTCGGCGTCACGCCTGGGGTGGTGTCGCTTGGGGGCGCTGCCACGCAGGACCTCCAAGGAGGCCCGCTGCTCGTGTTAGGCGGTTTGGGCCTTCCCTCCGAAGTCGCCTCGCAGATCGGCGTGCGCGCTGGGCAGAGCGTAACCGTGCTGGTGGCAGGCCAAGCCCATCGAATAGCCGTTCGAGCGGTGCTTGGCAGCCGCCTCATCGGGCCGATAGCTCAAAGTCCGATCGCCGTCGCCCTCTTGAGCACAGCTCAACGACTCTCCGGCAGAGCGGGACGGGTCAGCCAGGTGTTCGTCGAGCCGCGCAGCGGCATGGAAGCGACGGTTCGCAGGGAGTTGCGCCACGTCGCGCACGGGCGGTTGAGCGTGGTGGCTGCCGACGACGAACTGCGCCAACTGCAAGCAACCGCCGCGACGAGCAATCAGGCCACCACCCTGTTTGCCGCGATCGGCGGCATGGTTGGCTTCCTGCTGGCGTTCAACGCGATGCTGCTCACCGTCCCCGAACGACGGCGCAACGTCGCGGATCTGCGCATGCAGGGCTTCGATTGGCGACAGGCGCTCCTGGTGATCGCCTTCGAAGCCGCCGCGCTCGGCACGTTCGCCTCGATCCTCGGAATTGGGCTCGGCGGACTGATCTCACATGCGTTTCTGCATCACGTGCCGGTGTATCTCGCCTTCGCCTTCCCGATCGGCTCCCAACAGGTCGTTCGTCCGGAAACGCTCCTGCCGGCTGTGGCGTGCGGCCTGCTGGCTGCGTTGGCGGCTTCGCTCCCGGTTGCCGCAGACATCCGACCGGGACGCACGCGCGACGCCGTGCTGCGCGAGGCCGGTCACGACGGCGAGCTGATCTCAGACGCGCTCGCCCGCAGGCTGGGATTGACGGGTGTCGCCCTGGTGGCGGCTCTCAGCGTGCTCACGCTCGCGCGACCCGATCTCACCCTGCTTGCCGGCGTGCTGCTCGCGGGGGCGACCCTCTGTCTGATACCGGCGATGTTCACCGTGTTCGGACGAGTTTCGCAATATGTGAACGAACGTCTCTCGAGCGCTGCTTTGGTGATCGCCAGCAGAGAGCTCCGTCAGGTCGGGGTGCGCACGGTGGCACTGTCTGGCGTTGGAGCCCTTGCCATCTTCGGGAGCGTCGCCATCGGAGGCGCTCGCCACGATCTGATCGCCGGCTCGGAAGTGAATTTCTCCGAATACCTCAACACCGCGAATCTGTGGGTGACGGTTGGGGGCAACGACCTGACCACCAACAGCTTTCATGCCGGCGAGGTGCCGCAGAAGCTTGCCCGGCTGCCGGGGGTCGCCGCGGTGCGTCGCTACCAGGGCGAGCTGATGGACGTCGGATCGAGGCGGCTGTGGATAGTTGGCCGACCCGCCGCAGATCAGATCATCCTTCCGCAGAGCCAGATTCTGGAAGGAAGCGTCGCGCGTGCCGACGCGCTGGTGCGCAGAGGCGGCTGGGCGGGAGTGTCCAACGGGTTTGCCCGCGAACACGGGTTGCGCGTGGGAAGCCGCTTTCGGCTGCCCACGCCGTCCGGGGACGCGCCGCTTCGGGTGGCAGCCGTGCTCACCAACACCGGTTGGCCGCCGGGAGCAATCATTCTCAACAGCTCCGACTACCGACGCCTCTGGCGCACCGACGAGCCATCGGCGCTCGAGGTGGAGCTCGATCCGACGGTCAGCGAAGCGACCGGCAAGCGGACAGTCGAAAGGGCGCTCGCGAGCATCCCCGGCCTTGCCGTCCAGACGCGCGCGGAACGCAAAGCCCAGTACGCCTCCAACGCCAGGCAGGCGCTCCAGAGCTTGCAACAGATATCCGTGCTGCTGCTGATCGCAGCCGCGCTGGCGGTGGCGAGCGCGTTGAGCGCCGTCATCTGGCAGCGCCGACCCGAGCTTGCCTCTCTGAAGATGCAGGGCTATGACCGTCGGCAGCTGTGGCGGGCTCTGCTCGCCGAGAGCGGCTGTCTGCTGGTGATGGGATCGGCTGTGGGCGCGCTGATGGGGCTGTACGGACATCTGCTCGCCAGCCGTTGGCTGAAGCTCGGCGGCGGCTTTCCCGCGCCGTTCTCCCTCGGAGCCGGTCAGATGCTCGGCTGCTTCGCGCTCGTATGCGCGATCGCACTGGCTGTCGTCGCCATACCCGGCCTTGCGGCGGCGCGCGTATCCCCTCGTGTTGCCCTTCAAGAGCAGTAGGCGAATGGCGCTGATCGCCCGAGTCGGTGTACGGGGTGCGGGCGCGCTGGGACATGTGTTGGCTGAGCGCGTTCACTGCCGCCGCCGGGCGCTACTGGATGAGCGTGTTCCTCACCGTGAATCGGGAGATCCTCGCATGGGAACACCGCGCCAAGGAAATACCCGACCCGTCACTGCGCACGCTCGCCATCACCGCCCTGCGCTGCGAGCGCGGCAACCTGGAGGGCGCAGCCGCTTTCGCCGCCTTCCTCCCCCGCACCCACCGCGCGCGCGTCGTGCGCGCATCGGTTGCATTCCAGGCCGCTTATGACTATGCCGACGCCTTGTCCGAGCAGCCGAGTGTCGACCCGGTCGGCAATTCGCTGGCGTTGCACACCGTTCTCATCGATGCGCTGGGCAGGCGCACCGACGATGTCGACTATTACCGGCTTCACTCACACAACGGCGATGGCGGCTACCTGTGCCAGCTGCGAGATGTGTGTTGGACGGCGGTCCACAGCCTTCCCTTCTATGCAGCGGTCGCCGCAACAGCCCAGGAGGCCGCGCGGCGCATCGCGACCTACCAGAGCCTGAATCTGAGCGAGTCTCAAGGCGGCCGTCAGGCGCTGGCGTGCTGGGCGCGGGTGAGCGCCCCAGGCGAAAGCGACCTCCACTGGTGGGAGACGGCGGCGGCAGCCGGCTCCTCGATGCTGGTGTTCGCGCTGATGGCGAGCGCCGCCGACACTCCATTGCAGGTATCGGAGATAACCGCTTTGACCCTCGCCTATTTCCCTTGGATAGGCGCTTTGCACACATTGCTCGACAGCCTCGTGGACGAGTCCGAGGACTTTCACACAGGGCACCGCAGCCTGCTCGACTATTACCGCTGCCCCCAGGAGGCGGCTCAGCGAATCGGTGCGATCGCCTCCGAGGCCGCAAACCGCGCACGAACGCTGCCCAAGAGCGTGCGACATCGAATGATCCTGGCGGCGATGACGAGCTTCTACCTCTCGGCGGCTCCCGCGGACTCACCGTACGTGGCGCCTCTCGGCGGCCACGTGCTCGCCTCGATGGGAGAACTCGCACGACCTACGATGCTGATCATGCGAACAAGGCGCAAAGCTGCCACGATCAAGCGACGGTGGCGCGCTGCTCGCAAGTGCCAGTGACGCAACTCGCCGTCACATGCCAGCGTCGGCAAGAAAAGTTGCAAACCTGCATGTGCCACGCAAATTGCAGTGAGACCTGATAGGTTGCCCGTCGTTCGTGCCGAGTCCTCATCCCCACGGGGATGGGGAGCGGGGGACCCAGAGCAGCCCATGCTGCGGGGGCGAATCGCCACACCTGTGGCGTAGCGTACGCACGCGAGCCCGACAGCTAACCCCGTAGGCGCCCAACACCGAAAGGACGCTTTTTCAGATGACGGGACTCCCGCGCGATCTCGCCAACCCTGACCCCTGGGAGGCTTCGCTTGCCCGTTCGCGGGCGCGTCGCACCCGCTCCACCGAGCAGCCCGGATCACGCGGCTCGCGCAGGCTGTCCAGCCTGATCGACGCCCGCCACCGGCTTCCCTCCCCACGCGATCTGTCGAGCAGCGAACCGTGGGAGCTCTCCCTGCTGCGCTCGCACACGCGGCGGCGTGCCGCCGACCTGCAGTTCGTGCCCACCGCCTCGCGAGCGCGCCGTGTGTCGCTCGGAACGCTCGTCGCCATCGCGGCAGGCCCGGCAGCCGGCTTGGCGGACGCCAGCGGCGGCGGCCCTGCATCGGGTGCGCCGGCGGTTGAGCCGCCCACCACCGCGTCTCATCAGCTGCTCCTGCAGAACGGCAGCGAAGGGCAACAGGTCAGGCGCTTGCAGCAGGCGCTCGGTGTTGTGGTGGACGGCATCTTCGGAGCGGAAACCGAAGCAGCGGTGCGCTCCTACCAAACCAGTCGCGGCCTCGCGGTGGACGGGGTCGTAGGCGCACAGACGAGCGCCGCTCTGGCAAGAGGCGCAGCGCCAGCCGGCGAGGGCATCCAGAGCGCATCGGGCGCTCGCGCGGTGCAAGCCAGTTGGCACCCGGCCACGTCCTCCTCGACCGCCGGCAGCCCGGTGGTGCGCCTTCAGGAAGCGCTCGGCGTGCAGGTCGACGGCAGGTTCGGCCCGCAAACCGAGGCGGCGGTGCGACACCTGCAGGCACGTCACGGCCTGACGGTGGACGGCGTCGTCGGTCGGCAGACCTGGAAGGCGCTTGGCGTGGACGAGCACACCGTTCTCCACGAGGTTCGCCTTCACCGGCGCTCGAGCAACCTCCCCACGCACGCTGCCGCCGCCCATGCGCACACGTCTGCCCGGCATGCCAGCGTCGCGCACGCCGGCAATCCTGTGCGACGGTTGCAGGAAGCGCTGCACGTGCCGGTGGACGGCACGTTCGGGCCGGAAACCGAGGCGGCGGTGCGCAGCGCGCAGGCTCGCAACGGGCTTTCCGTGGACGGAGTGGTGGGACCGGAGACCTGGAGCGCTCTCGGGCTGAAGGAGAGCGTGACGCTGCATCCTCCCCACGCCGCCAGCTCCTCACACACCGGGGAATCCTCCGACGGGTCGAGCGTCGTGGCGCGAGTGATCGCAGCAGCCGACGAAATCGCCACCCGCCCATATGTGTATGGAGGCGGCCACGGCTCGTTCCAGTCCGGCGGCTATGACTGCTCGGGGTCTGTGTCCTACGCGCTGCACGGCGGCGGCCTGCTCAGCTCGCCTGAGGACTCGAGCGCTCTGGAGTCCTACGGAGAACCGGGACCGGGCAGGCACATCACTATCTATGCCAACTCCGAACACGCGTGGATGGTGATCGATGGGCGTCGCTTCGACACGATCGCCCAGCAGGAGACGGGCACGCGCTGGTCTGACTCGATGATGTCCACGGCGGGCTACGTCGTCCGCCACCCGGCTGGGCTGTAGTCGCAACAAAAGGGCTGCCACGCGCGGGCGCGCGCACCCGCGCGTGGCAGCCACTTGCGAACATCGCCCTACCCGCACCCGACGAGCTGCTCCCCCGCCGCCGACACCGCGCCGGACGGGTTGCATCGCCTACGAGGCGTAGCGTGGCTTTCCTCGCCTGAACACCGAAGGAGGTCAGCGATGCTCGCCCGAGCACGAACGTTCACGATCGACGGACTGCGCGCACGACCGGTCACGGTCGAGGTGGACATCCGCCCCGGTCTGCCCGCCTTCACGATCGTCGGGCTTGCCGGCGCTCCGGTGCGCGAGGCGCGCGATCGAGTGCGAGCGGCGGTGCTGAACTCGGGATACGAGTTCCCCGGGCGCCGGATCACAGCCAACCTCGCTCCGGCAGACCTGCCCAAGGCCGGTCCGGGCCTCGACCTGGCGCTGGCTTGTGCGCTGCTTGCAGCAAGCGAGCAGGCACCGGCTGAGCCGCTCGAACGCTGTGCGCTGTTCGGCGAGCTGGGACTCGATGGAGAGCTGCGGGACAGCCACGGAGCGCTGGCTGTCGCGGAGGCCGCGAAGAGGGCTGGCCTGCGACTCCTGCTCGGTCCGGGCTGTGCACGGGAGGCGCTGCTCGTCGACGACCTCGACGTGGGTGTCGTGGAGCGTCTCAGCAGCGCCGTGCGGGTACTCGCAGGAGGCGAGCCGGACCCACTGCCTGAAGCAGCTGCGCAGCTTGCCCGGCCGCAGGCGCATCCGGCGCTCGACTTCGACGAAGTGCGCGGTCAGCGCCATGCCATCTGGGCACTGACGGTTGCCGCGGCAGGGGCTCACAACAGCCTGTTGTGTGGGCCGCCGGGCACCGGCAAGACGATGCTGGCGCAGCGGCTGCCCTCGATCCTCCCTGCACTGAGCCGAGCCGAGGCGATCGAGGTCACGCGCATACACTGCGGCGGGCGGAAACTGCAGGCGACCGGCCTGATCGGCGATCGGCCTTTCCGTGCGCCTCATCACTCGATCACCGCGGCGGGCCTCATCGGAAGCGCCCACAACGGATGGGTGGGCGAGGCGGTGCTCGCGCACAACGGCGTGCTGTTCTTGGACGAGCTTTCGGAGTTCGCCCGTTCGACGCTCGACGCGCTGCGTCAGCCTCTCGAGGAGGGCACGGTGGCGATCGCAAGGGCGCGCCACCGCGCGGTGTATCCGGCGCGCTTCATGCTCGTGGCTGCCACCAATCCCTGCCCGTGCGGCTACGCGGGCGAGCTCGAGCGCTGCCGTTGCAGCGAAGCGGACATGGCTCGTCATCGCCGCCGATTGAGCGGGCCGTTGCTCGACCGGATCGACATGTCGGTGATGGTGGGAGAAGCGCCCGTGGAGGAGCTGCGCTCAACCCCCTATGCCACCTCGGCACGTCTGCGCGAGCGTGTGCATTGCGCACGCCGGCGGCAGTCCAGGCGCCTGCGCGAGGAAGGGGTGCTCGTCAACGCCCACATGAACGCCCGCATGCTGCGCGCTCACGTCCGCTTGGACGACGCCGCAGAGACGGTGCTGACAGACGCCCATCGGCAGGGCCTCTTGAGCGCGCGCGGAGCGCACCGAGTGCTGCGCGTGGCGCGAACGTTGGCGGACCTCCGCGGAGAGGAGCGTGTGCGCGCCGACCGCGTCGCAGAGGCGCTGACGTTGCGTGGGGACGCCCTGCTTTGCAACAGGCGGGCGGCGTGAGCTCCAGTTGCGCAACATGCGCGCGCCGAAGCGAGCTGTTCGTGCGCCTCGGCGTAGCGCTCGACCTCCGCGCCCGCGACCTCGGACGCCTGTGGAAGGCGCTCGAACTCCCCGACGAGCAACTGATCTCAGCGCTCGGCGGGCGCAAGCGCCAGGAGCTGCGCAGCTGGCATCTGAGCGCAGCCGGGCAGCCGCCTGAGAGCGCGACGAGCGGGATCGAACGAGTGTGTCGCCACGACGCCGGCTACCCGAGCGCTCTACGCCGAGACGCCCTGGCGCCACACGAGCTGCACGTCGCGGGCGGGACGGCCCGGCTGCAGGAGCTGCTTGGAGCTCCAGCGGTTGCGATCGTCGGGGCTCGGCGCCCCACCGACTACGGGATGGAGGCTGCCCGTTGCCTGGGGCACGATCTGGCGGCATCCGGCGTGTGCGTGATCGGAGAGCTCGGCGAGGGCATCTGCTACGGCGCCCAGCTTGGAGCCGCAGAGGCAGGCGGCAGGAGCGTGGCGATCGCGGCGGGCGGCCTCGACAGCTGCGCTCCGCGCTCGTGCGCGCCGCTGGGCAGGCGGCTGGCAGCCACAGGCTGCGTGGTGTCAGAGCTGCCCTGTGGAGCGCGGGCGCGCATGTGGGCCACAGCCGCCCGGGCGCGCTCGGTGGCGCTGCTCGCCCACTTGGTGATCGTCGTGGAGGCTGAGCAGGATTCGAGCGAGCTGGCGGCAGCTCGATTGGCGAGCGCGCGCGGCAGGACGATCGCGGCGGTTCCCGGCCGGATCACCTCACCGGCTTCGCGCGGGACCAACGCGCTCTTGAAGGAGGGCGTGGCGCTGGTGGGCGGAGCGGGTGACGCGCTGGATCTGCTCTACGGGCAGAGCCCGCCGGACACGCCACCGGTCGCCTGCTCGGACGAGCGCCCGGTCGAGCAGCGCCTGCAGGCGCTGCTGCGGCGTATCTGCGAAGGCCATGACACGATCTCCAAGCTGGAAGGCGAGGACGAGCAGCCGGACCGCACGTTGTGCGCGCTGGCGGAGCTCGAGCTCAGAGGCCTTGTGAGAAGGGGCGATGGGGGTCGCTACGTGCCTCGGGCTGTCACGTTCTACGGGTAGGGTGCGGCGCATGGTGGACGTCGCGGAGATCTGTGCGATCGCCTGTGGAGGCGCGCTGGGATCGCTTGCGAGGGTGGCGGTGAGCGAGGAGTTGCCCACGAGCACCGCAAGCTGGCCGTGGGCGACGTTCGCGGTCAACATGCTCGGCGCCGTGTTGTTGGGATATCTCATAACGCGCCTGCAAGAGCGCCTGCCGATCTCCACACTGCGCCGACCCCTGCTGGGCACCGGGTTGTGCGGGGCTCTGACGACATTCTCGACGGTGCAGCTCGAGCTGCTGCGCATGCTCGAACACGAGCGCTACGCCCTTGCGACGGGCTACCTGCTTGCGACAGTCGCCGGCGGCTATGTGGCGGTGTTCCTCTCCTCGGCGCTGGTGCGCAGGGTGAGGGTCCTCGTATGAGCTCCGCCGCACAGCAGCGCCCTCTCGACCGGAGCTCTCAGCGATGACGGCGCTCGACTGGGTCGGCGTGGCGCTGCTGGGCAGCGTCGGCGCGCTCACCCGCTTCCTGGTGGACCGAGCGATCTCGGCGCGCGGCGCGTACACGTTCCCGGTGGGCACGCTCGCCGTGAACGCGAGCGGTGCGCTGCTGCTCGGGATGCTCACCGGAGCGACCGTATCGAGCGACGCCCTGCTGCTCGCAGGCACCGCCACCATCGGCTCCTACACGACGTTCTCCACGTGGATGTTCGAGACCCATCGGCTCGGAGAGGACGGCGAGCTGGGCGCCGGCGCGCTCAATGTCGTCGTGAGCCTCGTCGTGGGACTCGCCGCCGTGGCGTTTGGGCGCCTGATCGGAGAAACGCTGTGAGCGGCAGGTGGACGCCGCCATGAGCGACGGACAGGCGCTGAAGCTCAGCGTCTACTTCGGAGAGCGCACCCGGGCACAGAACCGACTGATGAGCGACTCGCTGCTGGACCTCTGCGAGCGCAGACGCGTGCGGATCAGCATCGTCCTGCGTGGGGCGCAGGGCTTTGGCGAGAAGCACCGGCTGCGCACAGACCGGCTGCTCACGCTCTCCGAGGATCTGCCCGTGCTTGCGGTGGCGATCGACGACAGCCGGTCGATGCGCGAGCTCGCAAGCGAAGTCGGCGAGCTGCTCAAAGGCGGCCTCATCACATTGGAGCCAGCCAAGATCTTGGGCGATTCGCTCGGTCTCGTCCC
Source organism: Solirubrobacteraceae bacterium (assembly GCA_051955355.1). Classification (GTDB taxonomy): domain Bacteria; phylum Actinomycetota; class Thermoleophilia; order Solirubrobacterales; family Solirubrobacteraceae; genus Palsa-744. The sequence continues at coordinate 12,825 of JBQCGU010000009.1, forward strand.
GAACGCTCTGGAGCCCACTCCGCCGGACGATCCGCAAGGCACGCAACTGGAGGATCCTCCCGAGACGCTGAAGCTGAGCGTGTATCTGGGACGCCACGAGCGCATCGACCGCCAGCCGGCGTTCGCCGCCGTCTGCCAACTGCTCTACGAACGCGGTTTGTCGGGAGCCACGGTGCTGCTTGGCGTGGACGGCACCATGCGCGGGGACAGGGAGCGTGCGCGCTTCCTCGCACGCAACCAGCGCGTGCCGATGACGATCCTTGCGGTCGGCGAGAGCGGCGGGATCTTGGCCGGCGCAAACGAGCTCCGGCGGATGCTGCCAGACGCCCTGCTCACGGTCGAGCGCGTGCGCGTGTGCAAGCGCGATGGCGAGCTCTTGAGGAGGCCACACGCGTCTGAGAGCACCCCCGACGCACACACGCAGACGCTGCAGAAGCTCACGATAGTCACCTCCGAGGCGACGATGCACGACGGCAAGCGGCCTCTGCACGCAGAGCTGCTCCTGCGCTTGCGCGCCAGCCAGCTCGCCGGCGCCACCTCGCTGCGCGGCATCTGGGGCTTCCATGGCAGCCATGCGCCGCACGGCGACAAGCTGCTGTCGATCCGCCGGCACGTGCCAATCGTCACGACGGTCGTCGACAGCCCCGAGCGAATCGCACGGGGTTTCGCGCTCGTCGACGAGCTCACACGCGAGCGAGGTTTGGTGACGAGCGAGCTCCTGCCCGCTAATATGGCGTCCTCACGCGGCTGTAGCTCAGTTGGCTAGAGCGTCTGCTTGCCATGCAGAAGGTCGAGGGTTCGAATCCCTTCAGCCGCTCTATCGAGGGTCCGCCATCGGCGGACCCTCTTGCGTTCCGCGGAGCCCGTCTCACCCCTCCTCCGGCGCTCTCACCCCACCAGGCTCACGTAACTCGCGAGAGCTAGCACATGCCGATCGGTCATTATCCGAACCAGGCGTCCTGTTTCTCACAATTCGCAAACCGTGAGAGTCTTTCTGTAGGCTGACAGCCCGACATTCCCCGACGACACACACGACACAGCCGCCGCACAGTGAGAAACACGAAGGTCGAGGGGGTTCGGAGTCACGCAAATCGCGGGTCTGCGTATTGCGACACGCAGCGGCGTAACAGTCGGAAACACCGGGGAACTCAAAACCGCGGTTCCGCATATGTGTATGATATGTTTTAGACATCGCTGTTGCGTTTGCTGCATGAGTTATCCTCAACAGCCGCTTGCAGCGCAATGCCTGCGCCCGCGCTTTCCGCGGGGTCAGAGGAGACCAACCCTGAAAACGGAGAACCTATGAGCCTTGCCAAGCGAGCGTCCCTTGCTGTCCGATCGGCTTTGGGCTTGACTACTCTCGCGCTCGTCGTCGGCGCGTCGTGTGCGGCGAGCTGTGTCGCAGCAGCAGGAGCGACGACGTTCGGCGCCGGAGCGACATCGTCCTCGCCGGCTGCGCACGCCGCCCGAACGTTGTTCCTCTACGAGAACGCCAACTTGCGCGAGGTGCACACGAACAACGAATCGAGGATCAACGAGCGCGGCACGGCTTACGGCACATTCACGGCGCAGCTCAACGCATACCTGAACGTGTCCGCCGAACGGGTGACCGCCGTGTTCACGATCTACCCACGCGGGGGATCTATCACCGGCAGAGCGTCTGCCCGCTTCGAAGTCAAGGGCCACACCGGCTACTACGGCGGCAACCTGACGATCACTCACGGCACCGGCGCCTACCGGCACGCCTCTGGGAAGAACATCGGAATCAGCGGCACGATCGATCGGATCAGCTTCGCGTTGACGGTCAAAGCCAAAGGCTGGATGAGGCTCTAGGCGACACGGGATCGAGGCGGCGCTCCGATGCCCATACGCCGACGCCCGCGTGCGAGAGGTGGCTGGATGCGATTGCTCTGGCTGGCGCTCGGTATCTGCGCCATCTCGCCCACCGGCGCCCTCGCCGCACAACCGCAGACGGTTGTGCTCAAAGTGGTGCTCCAACCGGACAATCCCGGGGCGCCCACCACGATCCACATAGGCTTTCGAATCTGGGGACCGCACCACAGACCCCCCTCCCCTGTGACAAGCCTGACGCTGCGATTGCCCGAAAACATGGGGCTTGCAACGACGACGCTTGGACAGGCCACCTGCTACCCGCGCCCATTGCTCGAAGACGGCTTGGCTGGGTGCTCGGAGAACGCTCGCCTCGGCTTCGGTGACGCGGTGGCGGTTGTGCCGCTTCCCGGGAATCCGGTCTACGAGCGAGCCTCGCTCACCGCCTTGATGGGTCCCCCGGCGGACAGCCGCATCCAGGTGCTCTTCTATGCCGAAGGCTTGAGCCCCGTGTTCGCGCAGTTCGTCTTTCCGGGTGTGCTCTTCTCGGATGTGCACCCGTTCGGCGACCGCATAAACACGAACATCCCGCTCGTGGCGCCCTGGCCCGAAGGACCCGACATCGCGATCACCAGCTTCAGCTCGACGATCGGGCCGCTGCACCTCATCTACCATCGGCAGGTGAACGGCAAGCGGATCGCCTACCGGCCGCACGGGATAACGATTCCCAGGCGCTGCCCTCGCGGAGGCTTTCCCTTCGCCGCGCTGCTCACCTTCGAGGACGGCACCACGACCGAATCGATCGTGCACGTCCACTGCCCACACTGAGGTTGGACGGGATCCGCCAGCGCGCGAGGTAGGCTCTCGCTGACGATGAGCGCCATCGCGATCGACAACGACGGACCGCTGAGGGTCCTGACGATCGACAGCCCACCGCTGAACCTGTTCGACAGGAGCCTGATGGGCGAGCTCGCGCAGGCAATCGAGCAAATCGCCGCCGATCCCCCGCGCGGCCTGCTGATCCGCGCCGAGGGGCGTGCGGTGAGCGGCGGGGTCGACGTGCACGTGTTCGACGGCCTGAGCGTCGAACAGGCGGCGCAGATGTGGGTGGAGTTGCTCGAGCTCGTGCACCGGGTCGAGGAGCTGCCGCTGCCCACCGTGTTCGCCGCACACGCACTCTGCCTTACAGCCGCGTTCGAGCTTTCGCTCGGCTGCGACATCCTGCTGGCCGCCTCCTCGGCGCGCTTCGGGCTGGTGGAGACCGTCGTCGGACTGACGCCGGCGATGGGTGGCACCCAGCGTTTGGCCGAGCGGGCCGGCCCGGCACGGGCGCGCGAGCTGGTGATGACCGGCGAGCTGTACGACGCCGCCACCCTGGAGCGCTGGAACGTGGTCAACCGCGTGCTCCCCGACGAGGGGTTCGACGAGGCGGCGCGTGCGTTTGCCCGCAAGCTCGCCGAAGGCCCAACGTGTGCCCACGCCGCAACCAAGCAGATCGTGCGGGCTTGCCTGGACGAAGGCGGAGCGCGCGGAGCCGACCGCCGGGTGCCCGAGATCGCCGGTGGGCTGTTCGCCACGGAGGACCTCAAGGGCGCCGTGCGCTCGTTCTTGGAGCGCGGTCCCGGCCACGCGATCTACGAGGGCCGCTGAGCCCTGGCTGAGCTGCTGCGCTCCCGCCAAGCGCGACGCGTCGGGCTGCTCGTGGCGCTCGTCCTGCTCGCCGGCATCGTCGCGTTCGCGCTGCTCAAACTGAACCTCACCCACGTCGGCCATGCTCTCGTCTCGGCGAACCCGGCGTGGATCGCGCTGGCGCTGGCGCTGATGATGCTCTCGCTCGTCTTCCGCGCCGTGTCGTGGCACGAGGCGCTGCGCGCCGCATTGCCCGACGTTCCGATCGCCTGGGGAGCGGTGATCCGCGCCACGATGATCGGCGTGATGGGCTCCGCGGTGTTCCCCGGGCGGATCGGAGAGCCGACGCGCATGCTCGTGCTCAGCCGCCGCCTGGAAGGGCCGACGCGCCAGCGCCTGCCGGTGGTTGCCGGCACCGTGTTTTCGCAAACTATCATCAACCTCGTCGCGCTCGCCGTGCTGGCTGCGGTGACCTTCACGAGCGTGCCCATCCTGCACGGCCACAGCTCGGCGCTGGAGGCGGTGTTGGCGCTGCCGGTGCTCCTCGGCACAGTGGTGCTGCTCGGACCGCCGCTGCTGCGCCTGGCTGGGCGCTCGCACAGCGCCCGCCTGCGCCTCGCAGCCGGCGCGGTGGCGAGCATGCTGCGCCTGGCGCGTCGCGGTTTGGTGGTGTTCATGCAGCCGCGCCACGGCGTGGCGGCGGTCGCCGCGCAGCTGTTCGCCTGGGTGTTGCAGTGGTTGTCCTGCTACATGGTGATCCTCGCGCTCGGGCTGCAATCGGAGGCGGGGCCGGTGGCGGCGGCGGCGATCCTGCTCGCGGTCAACGTCAGCGCGGTGCTGCCCGCCACACCCTCCAACGTGGGCGTCTTCCAAGCCGCCTGCCTGGTTGTGTTGGCGGCGTACGGCGTCTCAGCCGGCGCGGCGCTCGCCTACGGCATCATCCTGCAGGCGGTGGAGGTCGTGACCGCGCTCGGTCTCGGAGTGCCGGCGCTGCTCAGAGAGGGGATGTCCTGGCGGGACATCCGCGGGCAGGCAATGCCCCCGGACGCCTCCTCGCAGCGCCTGATGCCGGGGGACTAGCCGGCGAGCGCGCGCAGCGATTGGCGCAGCGAGCGCGTGGTTTCGAGCACCGCAGTGGGCTCGTACCCGCAGTGCGCCATGCAGTTCTCACAGCGCGGATCGCGGCCCCGACCGTACTTGCTCCAGTCGGTGGTGTCGATCAGCTCCTTGTAGGTGTCCACATAGCCGTCGGACATCAGGTAGCAGGGGCGCTGCCAGCCGAACAGCGAATAGCTGGGAATGCCCCATGCCGTGCACTCGAATTCGGCTTTGCCTTCGAGAAAATCCAAGAACAACGGACTGTGGTTCAGCCGCCACTTCTTGCGCCGCCCGTCGGCGAACGCCTCGCTGAACAGCTTGCGCGTCTGCTGCACCCCGAGGAAGTGCTCCTGGTCTGGGGCCTTCTCGTAGGCGTACGCCGGCGAGATCATCATTTCGTCGACACCAAGGTCGTCGTTGAGGAAATCGAGCACCTCGCGCACCGTCTTGGACGAGTCGTGCGTGAAGAACGTGGTGTTCGTCGTCACCCGGAAGCCGCGCGCCTTGGCGGCCTTGATCGCGGCAACCGCCTTGTCGAAGACGCCCTCGCGTTCGACCGAGGCGTCGTGACGCTCGCGCAATCCGTCCATGTGCACAGCCCAGGCGAAGTAGGGACTCGGCTTGAAGTGGGGGGGCGTTGGCGCGCGCAAAATAGCCGTGGTGGACCGGGGGACGAAGAGGGGTGGGGTGTTGAGGGCG
>JBQCGU010000010.1:0-19280 GCA_051955355.1 Solirubrobacteraceae bacterium
CCGGCAGAGCCGGTAGCTGGCGCGCGGGCCGCGCAAGCTCGACACCGCCGGCTGGCAACGGCGATGGCTCGCGCCGTCCGCCGTGCTCGGCGGGGCGCTGGCGCTGTGGTTGGGGAGCGGCGTGGGGTTCGTCAACTACGACACGCTCTACGGGCTTGTGTGGGGTCAGCAGCTCACCCACGGCGAAATGCCGCAGTACGGGATCGCTTTCGCTCCCACGCCCCACCCGCTCGTCGAGCTGCTCGGCCTGGCGCTCACGCCGCTCGGGGCAAAAGCCACGGCGGCGCTGACCGTGGCGCTCGCCTTCCTCGGTCTGTCGGCGCTCGGCTGGGTTCTCTACCGGCTCGGAAGCGAATGGTTCGGCCACGCCGCCGGCGCGCTCGCAGCCGCCGTCCTGCTCACACGCGTGCCGATCCTCTCTTACGGCGTGCGCGCGTATGTGGATGTGCCGTACACGCTGCTCGTCCTGCTGGCTCTGCTCGCCGTGACGCGTCGCCGCAGGGCGGGCGCTCCAGTGCTTGCATTGCTCTGTTTGGCGGGCTTGCTGCGACCGGAAGCGTGGGTTTTCTCGGGCGCGTACTGGGTGTACCTCGCGGCGGAATCGCGTTCTGCTCGACGCACGAGCCGCGACGACGCCCTCACGCCAATCCAGCTCGCCCGGCTCGGGCTGCTCGCGCTCGCGGCGCCCGCGCTCTGGCTGCTGAGCGACCTGCTCGTCACGGGCGATCCGCTGTGGTCGCTCACCAATACGAGGACGATGGCGCACACCCTGCACCGCACCACGGGCGCGAGCAACGTCCCCGAATACATTCCGAGGCGAATCGGGGAGATCCTGCGACCCGCGGGGCTTGCAGGCGCGGCGATCGGTGGCGCCTTGGCTCTGCTCTGGGTCCGCGGGCGCGCTCGGCTGGGCGCGGTCGCAGGCGTGCTGGCGGTAGCGGCTTTCGCGCTCACTGCCACGTTCGGGTTGCCGATCGACACGCGCTACGCGTTTCTATCCGCCGCCATCCTGTCGGTGTTCTGCGGGGCTGGCGCGTTCGGCTGGCTCACGCTCGCCAAGACACACCGTTGGCGACGAGCGTGGATGGCGCTTGGAAGCCTCGTTTTCGTGGCGCTCGTGGCGTCGCTCCCAGGCCAGCTGCGCTCTGTGCATGGCGAGCTCGCCAAGCTGGGGCGCCAACAGCAGATCCAAGACGACCTCGTGGCGTTCGCCTCCCGCGGCACCCTGTCGGTGCGCTGCGGGCCGGTGGGGGTGCCGAGCCATGCACCGATCCCCTTGCTTGCGCTCTACCTGAAAGCAGCTCCCGCGCAGATCGTCACCGCCCAGGGCGAGCAGCTCTCGCAGGGCAGCTTCGTCGACCCGGCGAGCCGGCAGGTGGAAGAGGAATACGTCCTGCTCGCCCAGAGAAACACTCTTCCGGTGAGCATTCCTCCCGGCTTCAACGAGGCAGCCGCGAACAGCTCGTGGCTGCTGTTCGAGCACTGCGCTTGAAAAGTGGACCGTGCACCCCTCCTCGAAGCTCCCACCACCGACCGCCTGTCGCCGCTTGCGACTCCGGCCCGGGGACTCCCGCTGCGCCTGCCGGTTATCGCTTAAGGCTGCTTCCTTCCGGACCTGACCTGGTTCGCGAGCCGACACCGCACGGGACCCGAGCCATCGACGCCCCAAGCGGCGGAGCGACCGGAGCGGAACCCCTCAGAATGGGAGTTCAGCCCCGCTAGAGCGGATTGCGGGTTCAGGGCACCGCTACCTCCCCGCCTAGCACGGTCCGGTGCGATCGTAGCGCCAAGCCCACGAGTGCGTTAGTCTGGTCAGCCGCCATGATCATTCAGCGCTCCAAATCCCACCTCATGCTTTCGGTCGCGGCACTCGCCGCCACTGCTCTGTTCGCCGGCTGCGGCGGCTCGAGCAAATCGTCGATCGGAATCGGCAACGAGTCCGACACCACCTCCGTCCCACATGTTGCCGGGGAAAAAGCTCCCGCCACCACACCCACCAGCGGCCCGCTCGCCAGCAAGCCGGCGATTGCGCTCCCCAAGGGCGCAGCCCCGAGCAAGCTGGTGGTCAAGGACCTCGTCAAGGGCACCGGTGCCGAAGCCAAGCTCGGGCAGTCGGTGACGGTCAACTACGTCGGAGTCCTCTACAACGGCGGCAAGGAATTCGACTCCTCGTGGAAGCGCGGCGAACCCGCCACCTTCTCGCTCGAAAACGGCAAGTTGATCACTGGATGGACGCAGGGCATCCCTGGGATGCACGTGGGCGGACGGCGTGAGCTGATAGTCCCCGCCGAACTCGCCTACGGCAAGCAGGGCCAACCGCCAACCATCCCGCCGAACGCGCCGCTCGTGTTCGTGGTCGACCTGCTCGGCACATAGCGCCGCACCAAGGTTCACTCGCCAGCCCACCAGCGCCCAGACGCTGGCTGGCCGCACACGGCCCAGCGGCGGCGCTGCTCGCCGCCACCGCGCTGGTGATCGGGTTGGCGCTCGCCGGCGGTGGATGCGGCAAGTCGAGCGACAGCAGCCCCAACGACGCCGAACTGGCGCTCGAGCGCGCCCAGTTCGCCCAGATCGTCGACGGGCTGGGGTCGGCGCAGCCGAGCGTCGAGCGCGAGGTGGCTGCCTCCCGGATCGCCTGGCATGCGATCGCAGGGGGCCTACCCTCGCCTTTCCCCTCGTCGTTGCGCCGAGATGTCACCGCGGCAAGCATTCGCGCAGGCGCGCTTTCGCAGCCACCCTTCCTGGCGAGCGTCAAGCGGCTCACAGGGCCGGCGTCCGGCGTGGCGGCGCTGTACGAATCCTTTGCCCGCCTCGCCGAGCGGGGCTGGCGGCTCACCGACGCATCGATGGCTTCGATCGCAAGCGGCTCTCCAGCCGACGCGCGCTTCGCGCGAGAGAACTCCTCGCTGTACATCGACTCGATCTACGACGCCCACTTCGACCTGTCGCTGATCGGCAAGAGCGTCGTGAAGGGATACGAACAGCTCGGCGGCGCGAGCGCATTCGACGCCAAGCTCACACACGCCGAGATCCACCGGCTTGCCGGCGCCTACTCGATCCCGGCGGTCAGGCTCGCCCCGCACCCCGCGCCTTCAATAGAATCGCCCTAGAAGGGCGCATAGCTCAGTGGGAGAGCGCTCGCTTCACACGCGAGAGGGCGATGGCCGGGAGTTTGAAACCAGCCGCGCCCATGCCTTGATCGCCTGTATTTGAGCCGGTTCTGGCTCGAGCGGATCGTGACGCGAGGGCGGTCACGAGGGCCACGGCCGTGGCCGATATTTGGTGGCCGGACCTCATCGGGACCTCCAGGTGGGCGACACCCACCTCCGTCGCAGAATGACCACAGTGGACGCGTCAAATTCTCGCTGTGTGCGGAAACGTATTCCGCACGGCCGCTGAACGAGCGCCACACCCCGACGAGGAGCTTGTCACACGCCTTTTCTGCGGAGGCCCTGATGCCTGACCCGGCCACAGCCGCGCAACTGCTGCTGGCCGAGTTCGAGACCCACTATGAACTCGGCGACGTTCCGCCCGTGCCCGTGCAGCGCATTGCGGAGTCGGTGCTGGGGCTCCTCATTGAGGAGCACGAAGACATCAGGAGCCTTCCCGAGGCTCCCACCGATCTCGGACGCCTCTCAGGGATGATCGAGCCGCGGACTAAGACGGTCTGGCTTGACCGTGTCGAGTGTGCGCGGAGCCGTGGTCGCCGCCGGTTTACGATCGCCCACGAGTGCGGCCACTGGGTCCTGCACCTTGACACCGGTTCCGGCACCGGTGTCTGCTGTCGCCCGGCAGACGTCGTGGATCAACCCGAGGTCGATATGCGCAAACTCGCCATGCGCGAGCGTGAAGCCAACAACTTTGCATCTGCACTATTGATGCCGGAGATTCTGATCACGGAACAGGCCCGTTTAACCGGAGGGGAACAGACGCGAGGCGAGTCAGGCGGTCGAGCGTGCTCGTCGCGTGTGTGATGCGCGCCTGCGCTCAGCCGCCCGCGCGCGTCCAGGTGTGCGTTGCCGGATCCCACTCGATCAGCTCGCCCGTGACGTCCTCGACCAGCGGGTCGATGAATGCTTGGAGCTCATCAAGCAGCACTTGCCAGGACTCGGGCGGCATCCGCTGGTAGGCCATCCGGCCAAGCATCGCTGTGTAGATTTGCTGACGATTCGAGATGTCCGCCAGCGCGACGGCGAGCGTGACGACGCCGTGTTTGCGGCGCGCGGCGACATCCACGATCGCCGAGCGCAGCTCGCCGGCCGCGAAGCGGTGAATGCGGCTGAGGACCCAGGTGTCGGCGAAGTCCCGATCTCGCGTGTTCAGCTCGCGGCGGCTCATCATCGTCGCGACCTTCTCGGCCAGGCTCATCTCCGGCGGGTAGGACGCCAACCGGATCGTGCCGGTACCCAGCAGCTCGGGCAGCTCGATGACCTTCGTCCGGTGCGGGTCGCCGAATGAGAAATCGAGCGTCGTCGTGATCCTCGCCGTCGCCAGGCGCGCGATCAGCTTCACGCGCACCCCGTGGTACTCGGCGTCTTCGCGCATGACCTCGGTTCGGATGCTGTCGGCATCGAAGATGAGTCCGTCGTCGACGTCGAGCTCGCTGGCGACGATCTCGGCGACGACGGCCGCGACTACGGCCTCGTCGTTACCGACTCCGACCATGGAGAGATCGCCGTCCTTGGTCATCCGGCGAGCCGACATCGCTGCCATCAGCATTCCGCCCTTCAGGGTCATCTTGTCGGCGTATTGCGATGCGACCAGCCGACGCAGGAACCCCTCGACGGCGTAAACGACGAGCAGAGCGTTGGTATTCCCGTTGTAGCTCCTCCGGGCGAGCGCCTGGATCTCGCGGAAGATCCGCTTAGCGCTTTGGCTGTGCTCCGCGGCCGCGCTCACGCGAGGATCGCCTCGAGCGCCTCCCGGACCTTCCGTTCGCCGCCGAGCTGACGCGCGAGTGCAGTGAGCCGCAGCGGGTCCGCCCCGGCCTGCCGGGTGTAGCGCGACAGCGCCGCGAGCGCCACGTCGCGCCCGACGATATGGGGAAGGCGGATCGCGTCGACGATGCACCGCGGCGCCGAATAGATCCAGAACGGCTCGCCGGCGTCAGTATGCTGGGCCAGCCTGTCGAGACCGAACGTCTCGACAGCGAACCGATGCAGGCGGGTTGCCGGCATATCGATCTTCGGCCAGTGAGCCCCGCGCGGGACGGCGAGGTCGATCTCCGCCGGCAGCTCGTCGGAGAGTTCCCAGTACGACAGGCCCGAGCTCAGGCAGATCGTCCCGTTCGGAACCCGGGCGGCCAAGGCGGCGAACTCCGTGTTCATGGAAGGGTCGCTGTCGACCGACTGCATCACGCCGCGGGAGAGCGTCACCAGCGCACCCTCGTCCCGGAGCCGATAGATCCGGTGTCGCGGGATCCCAGCGTCGACGGCCTCGCGGACGCGAAACGGCCGGTTGCCGAAGTGCTGCTTGACAATCGTCAGCGCAGACCGGGACATACGACAAATCCTAACCCCCTTGCCGGCAGAGGGTGAGCTTTTGTGGGCCGCCGGGGGTCGCCGACGCTCGACACGCATCTGCGACGCCCGGCGTCGCCGCCGCCACGGTTGCGCTCGCCGTCGCGGCGAACAGCCGTCGATCAGCTGCTCGCTCACCCGTTGCTCTCAGTCCCCGCCGGACCGATAGGCGGTATAGGCACACGGGTTTCGCGGGCCACCCGCGAAACCCCGGCCCAGATGTGCCCAAATCGGGGTAAGATGGTACGCACACCAGCCGACTCCGCTCGGATACACTGAGCAAAAGCCCTGAAAACATGGGCCTTTAGGGCGCATAGCTCAGTGGGAGAGCGCTCGCTTCACACGCGAGAGGTCCCTGGTTCGAACCCAGGTGCGCCCATCCTCGGAATCGCCTGCAAATAGGCTGGTTCGGTCCCCCCACCCTCGGCGCGCCGGGTGAGGTGCTTCAAACGTCGATCGTGGACATGTTGGCGTAGCGCTGACCGGCGGTGGCTCCGGCGGGCGCTGCCTCGTCGATGCGCGCGAGGTCCTCGGCGCTCAGCTCGATCTCACTGGCCGCGACGTTCTCCTCCAGATAGGAGCGGTGCTTGGTGCCGGGGATCGGCACGATGTCCTCGCCTTGCGCCAGCACCCAGGCGAGCGCCAGCTGGCCTGCGGTCACCTGCTTCTCGCGTGCGATCTCCTCGATCCGCGCCACCAGCTTCAGGTTCTGCTCGAAATTCTCGCCCTGGAAGCGTGGATGGTGGCGACGGAAGTCGTCCTCGGGCAGGTCCTCCGGATGCTTGTACTTGCCCGAGTGGAAGCCGCGACCGAGCGGAGAGTAGGCGACAAAGCCGACGCCCAGCTCGCGTACGGTGGGCAGGATCGCGTCCTCGGGATCGCGCGTCCACAGCGAATACTCGGTTTGCAGCGCGGCGATGGGATGTACCGCGTGCGCGCGCCGGATCGTCTGCGGCGAGGCCTCACTGAGCCCAAGGTGGCGCACCTTGCCCTCCTTCACCAGTTCACCCATTGCCCCGACCGTGTCCTCGATCGGGGTGGTCTTGTCGACGCGATGCTGGTAGTAGAGATCGATGTGATCGACCCCGAGGCGGGTGAGCGAGGCTTCGCACGCCTTGCGCACGTACTCGGGCTTGCCGTTGATCCCAACCCAACTGCCGTCCTCGCGCCGCTCGTTGCCGAACTTGGTCGCGAGCACCACCCGATCGCGGCGGTCCGCGATCGCGCGGCCAACGAGCTTCTCGTTGGTGAAGGGGCCGTACATGTCAGCGGTGTCGAGCAGCGTGACCCCAAGCTCGAGCGCGCGATGGATCGTGGCGATCGCCTCGCTCTCATCCGAGCGACCGTAGAACTCGCTCATCCCCATGCACCCGAGCCCTTGCTCTGAGACGACGAGACCCTGACCGAGCGTGCGCGTCTTCATTTGGCTCTCCCTTTCGCTTGGTTTGCGCCGTGCCTACCCGCCGCACAGCGACAGTAGCCTGTGGCCCTCAGGGCTGCTCATCCGCGCACGACTGGTCGGCGTGAGCGCTGTGTGTGCCAGGCCTCAATCCAAGGCGCGACGCCACGCGACCGAGCAAGTCGAGCAGGTTGTCGCGCTCACGCCCCTCCAGATCCGCGCAGAGCTCGTCCTCCAGCGCGTTCGCCACGCTCAGCGCCTTCGCCAGAAGCTCACGGCCTCCGTCTGTGAGGTGCAACGCATGTGCGCGGCGATCGTGCGGATTGGGCCGACGCTCGAGCAGGCCGCGCTCCTGCAGAGCGTCGACGAATGCAACCATCCGGCTCGCGGGGATCTGCAAACGCTCGCCCAACGCCTGCTGCGACTGCCCCTCAGCCGCTGCCACGGCGCGCAGCAGCGCAAATTCCCTCGGCTCCAGCCGCAGAGGCGCAAGCGTCTCTCGAAAGCGGCGTGACACCGCATAGCCAAGGCTCGACAGGTTGAATCCGACCGAGCGGAAGGGCTCGTGTGTGTATGCGCCCGCCGATGAGCTTCCAGGCGCGGTGCGGTGTTCACCTCCGACCGAGGATGGATCGACGCTCGACACGCCCCAATGATACATCTCGGAAGATTTTCTGATATAAATCATTTCGTTTGGCATGATTCTGCCCGCAATCAAGGAGCCGAGACATGGCTGATTCCTCTTCCTCACCGCCCGAAGCGGCGATCGCGCGCCTGGCGCGCTGGGTGCTGGCGCACCGTCGGCTCGTCCTCGCCGCCTGGGTTGTCGCGTTCCTCGCCGGCGGCATGGGCGCCAGCGACGTCTCCAAACGGCTCTCCTTCAACTTCGCATTGCCCGGGCAACCCGGTTATGAGACCGCCAAGCAGATAGCGCACACGTACGGGAACGGTGGCGAAAGCCCATCGTCGGTCGTGGTGGTGACCGCTGCCACCGGTCACACGATCGCCGCCGAGCAACGCCAGGTCGAGCGCGCGTTCGCGCGTGCGCGCACGCTCGTCCCAAGTGTCCGCATAGTCGATTACGGCGCCACGCACGATCGCCACTTCCTGACCGGCGACGGGCGCTCGACGTACGCGATCGTGTTCTCGAAAGTGGAGAAGACGTTCGGCGCGCCCAAGATCCCGCAACAGGTCGCCCACACGGTCGCCTCCGCCTTGCCCGGCACGCACGTGCAACTCACCGGCCTGTCCCAACTCGCCAACGGCGGGTCCGAAAAAGGACCCGGCGTGTTCGTCGAGACGCTGATCGGCGGCGCCGGCGCGCTCGTCGTGCTGGCGTTCGTGTTCGCCTCTCTGCTTGCGCTCGTGCCGCTCCTGATCGCCGCCGTGTCGATCCTCACGACGCTTCTCGTCGTGCTCGCGCTCACGTATGTGGCGGAAGTGTCGTTCGTCGTTCAATTTCTCGTGTCGCTCGTCGGGCTCGGCGTCGCGATCGACTACTCGCTCTTGATCGTCACCCGCTGGCGCGAGGAGCGCGACCACGGGCGTGATAACTCCGAGGCGGTGGTGGCGGCAATGGCAACCGCGGGACGCGCTGTGCTGCTGTCAGGGCTGACGGTCGCCATCGGACTGCTCGCCCTCGTGGTGCTGCCTGTGCCCGGGCTGCGCAGCGTTGGCTACGGCGGAATGCTGATCCCGGTGATCTCCACAGCCGTGGCGCTCACGCTGCTGCCCGCGATGCTGGGCGGGATCGGGCCACGCGTGGACTGGCCCCGCTTGCGTCACGAGGCTCAGGCAAGCCGCGGCTGGACCGCCTGGACGCGCACGGTTGTGCGTCGTCGTGGCGTCGCCGTCGCGCTCTCGGTCCTCGCCCTCGCACTGCTGATCGTGCCGCTGTTCAGCCTCACCACCGGCCAGACGAGCGCAAGCGCTCTGTCCAAGAGCGGGATCGCGCGCGCCGCCTATGACCGCCTCACCGCCGGCGGCGTCTCCAGCGGCGTGCTGACACCGATGGAAGTCCTCGCGCGCTCAGATCACGCGCAAGCGGTGCGCAGGCGCCTGGAGTCGGTGCCCGGCATCGTCGACGTCGCCGCCTCCGGCGCGTCCGACTCCACGCGCGACGGAACGACCGTGCTGCTCGCGATCCCGGCGGCGGAGACGGTCAACTCGACTACGCTCGCGCCCGTCCGGGCCGCGCGAACCGCCCTGAAAGGCCAACCTGGAGCGATCGGCATCGCCGGAGAGGGAGCGATCGAGCTCGACTACCAGCACGCCGTGTTCGGCACCTTTCCGCTGATGTTCGCAATCGTCGCGCTGCTGACGATCCTCCTGCTCACACGCGCCTTCCGCTCACTTGTGCTCGCCGTGAAGGCGGTTGCGCTCAACCTCATCTCGATGGGCGCTGCCTTCGGGCTCATGACGTGGTTCTGGCAGGAGGGGCACGGCTCGAGCGCCGTCTTCGGGATCCCTGCCACCGGGGCGATCGCCTTCTGGATACCGCTGATGGTGTTCGCCTTCCTGTTCGGCCTGTCGATGGACTACGAGGTGTTCATCCTCGCGCGCGTGCGCGAGGAGTACGACCGCACCGGTTCCACCGACGGCGCCGTCATCGAAGGGCTCGGCCGCACCGGCCGGCTGGTGACGAGCGCTGCGCTCATCCTCTTCCTGGCGTTCGCCTCGCTCGCCTCGGCGCCCAACACCGAAATCAAGGTGCTCGCAACCGGCCTTGGATTCGGCATCCTGCTCGACGCCACGATAGTGCGCGCGCTCTTGCTGCCGGCGCTCGTGTCGCTCCTAGGCAGGTGGAACTGGTGGCTTCCCCAACCGCTGGCGCGGGCGATGAGAGTGCACCCTGCTCACCCGCCGCAAACCCAACCCGCTGGCGTGACCACCGGCTGACGCACCTACCGCGATACGTCCGGCATCCCGTGGGATGATCTGGTTCGATGCCTGCCCTGAAGACGTTCATCCTGATCGTTTGGATTGTGTTCGGCGTCTACTGGCTGGTGTCCGCCATCCGCGCGAAGGAGGGTCGGCGCACCACGGGTGTGCAACCGATCGGCCTGGTGTTCCTGCTGTCGTTCGCCGTGCGCCGCGCCTTCAAGCCCGGCAGCCTTGCCGTGCATTCTCCGATCGCGCACGCCGTGGGCGTGGTGCTGATCCTCTCGGGTCTCGGGCTGGCGGTTTGGGCGCGCGTCCACATCGGCCGCAACTGGGGAATGCCGATGACCCAGAAGGACGACCCGGAGCTCGTCACCTCAGGCCCCTACAGGCGTGTGCGCCATCCGATCTACTCGGGGTCCCTGCTCGCAGTTCTGGGCACCGCTCTGGCCACCAACCTCTACTGGCTCTTCGCATGGGTGGCGATCGCCGCCTACTTCGTCCACAGTGCGCGAGTCGAGGAAAGGCTGATGAGCGCCTCCTTCCCCAACGCCTACGCCAGCTATCGCGCCAAGAGCAAGATGCTGATTCCCTTCGTGCTCTGATGGACCTCCGAGTCGCCGCCGTCGACGACGTGCGCCGTTTGGCTGAGGTGCTGTCGGACGCCTTCTACGAGGATCCGATCTTCGGTTGGATGATGCCCGACGAGCGAAGTCGGCTCGGTCGCTTGCGGCGGTTCTTCTCGGTCCAACTGCGACACGTCGGCCTCGCGCGAGGGCGCGTGTGGACTTCTGAGGACCTGGTTGGCGCATCGGTGAGCACCCCGCCCGGCGCCTGGCGCGTGCCGCCGCGCGCTGCGCTGCTGCTCGGCTCCACGTTCGGCTTGCGCCTGGTGCGAGCCACCCGGCTGCTCGCCGCCGTGGAGGCGCGCCATCCGCGCACCGCGCACTACTACTTCGCCGACATCGGGGTTCTGTCGAGCATGCAGGGTCGCGGCATCGGCAGTGCACTCATGCAACCCACGCTCGAGCGTTGCGACCGCGAGCGCCTGCCCGCATATCTGGAGGCTTCGAGCGAGCGCAGCGCCATCCTGTACGAGCGCCTCGGCTTTCAAGTCACGAGCGAGCTGCGCGTGGCGGGCAGTCCCCCGCTGCGCTTGATGCTTCGGCCTCCGGCGACTTGACGCCCTTCAGAGCAACGCCTCCCCGTAACAGCCCTTGGCGTCAACGACGTGACGTGACCGTCAGCGACACGATCTCTCAGCCCGGCGCCGGCTGGGATACGCTGGGCGCCGAGAGAGCGCGCCGCATACACCGCAACCGAGAGGAGCCCAATGACCAGCAAGCGACCCGAGCTGCCGCACGTCTACCTGCCCGAGGTTTCCTCGTTCTCGCTCACGAGCACCGACGTCGAAGACGGTCGCACGCTCGCCTCACCGCAGGTGTCGGGAATCATGGGCGCCGGTGGAGAAGACGTCTCCCCCCAGCTGTCGTGGTCGGGCTTCCCGGCGGACACCAAGAGCTTTGCCGTGACCTGCTATGACCCCGACGCTCCCACCGGGAGCGGCTTCTGGCATTGGGCGGTTGCCGACATCCCCGCGAGCGTCACCGAGCTGCCCAGCGGAGCCGGCACGCCCGGCAGCTCAGACCTTCCCCACGGCGCAATCACTCTTCGCAACGACGGCGGCATGGCCGGCTACATCGGCGCTGCTCCGCCTGAAAGCCACGGACCGCACCGTTACGTGTTCACGGTCCACGCGGTGGATGTCGACAAACTCGGCATCGACGCAGACGCCACGCCCGCGGTGCTCGGCTTCAACCTGTTCAGCCATACGCTCGCCCGGGCCACGATCGTGCCCACCTACGAACGCTAGAAGCGCGGCCAGTCGACTTCCGAGCCGTCCACCCGCGCGTCGCGCAGGGCGTCGGACAGTCGCGCCCCAGCCACCTCGAGGGCGTGCGAGTGCCGTTGCAGGAGCAGCGCAAGCGGCGTGTCGGCGTCGTTGAACGCGAGGCCCACCGCCGCTATCACGCGCTGCTCTGCACCACGGACGGGAACGGCTATGCAGCGTCTGTGCGGCAGGTGCTCGCGGTCCTCGGTTGCGAGCGCCCTGCTGCGCACCCGCTGCAGCTCCCTCAGGAGCCTGCGCTTGTCGGTGATGGTGAACGGCGTGAGCGCCTTCAGTTTCATCTCTGCCACGATCGAGTGCTCGCAGTGCTCGGGCAGGTATGCGAGCAGCACCTTGCCGAGCGCCGTGGCGTGCGCCGGAAGTCGCCGGTACAGGTCGATCGTCATCTCGAGCCGCGGCGAGCTCGGCGCGGCGGCTCGGTCCACAACCACCAGCTCGGTGCCGTCGAGCATCGCGAGGGTGACTGGGCAGTGCGCGAGCTTCTGCAAGGCGAGCAGGTGCGCGCGAGTGTGACGCACGATCCCCATCGCCCTGATCGCCACCGTGGGATCGGGCGGACCGCAGCCAAGGCCGTAGCGCCGCTCGGCCCCCTCCTGAATGAAGTTCATGCGCCGCATCGCCGCCACGTGCAGATGCGTGTCGATCGGGCTCAGCCCGATCGCTTCGGCGATCTCACCCATCCTCAACCACTGCCGCTCGGCGGAGAACAAGCCGAGAATGGCGAGACCGTGGCGCAGAGACACGCCAGAGCCCTTCGGCTCGCGCTGACGGGGAGACCCCTCCTCCGTACACCTATCCTCCGCATGTGCGGGCGCCAATCCGTGCGCCTTGTGGTCGTCTTCGGGCTCTCCGTGCCTATGCATTCACGCTCAATCGTGCCCACTCGGTTGCGTACACGCAAACAAGCTGTTGAAAGTGGAACAGCCACGGTTCCACTCGCACCTAGTACCCGCGCTGGCCGCGCGCAATCCGCCACATTCGCAGAATCGGCAGCAACAACAGGGTGAGCGACCCACCAGCCGCTCCCAGACGAACGCTGCCGTCGCGAAGCTTGGGTGAGTGGGCGCTGTCCTTGGACAGATACATCGCCACCATGCACGCGACTATCACCGCATGGCGCTCGCCGCCGGACAGTAAGAGCGCTTCTCGCAGGCTGATCTGAATCAGCCGTTCCAATCGCCCGAGTGCAACCTCTGCGTTGGGGTAGTGCGCGACATAGCTGTGATCGCCGCTCGCCATGTCGTCGAGCTGATCGACGTAGCTGTCGATCATCGTCCCCATCACGGATATGACCTCGCCATACAAGCTGCGCAGCGAAAGTAGGTCGAGATCGGTCGACAGGGGCTCGGCTGCCAGAGCAAGGAGCACGTGAACCAGCAGCGAGGAGCTGCCTCCCGCCGCGAGCTCGAACCAGGTCTTGGACATCCCCGGACACCTTTCACCGCACCACTCGCGCAAAGCCAGATCGCGCTCGGGGGCACTCGAAATATGGTTCAGCGCGAGAACCTTGAAACGGACAGCCTCCCGCAGCAGTAAGGCGTATACGTGCTCATAACCGGGCAAGCGCATGCACGCGCTGCGGCAGGCTGCTACGAGGTCTCCCAGATATCCGCCGTCATCCCGCCACGGGTGGTGCGCGTAGTAGTCAGAGCGGCGGCACGTCGGATCGAGCGCATCCACGAGCGCAAGATGCAGTTGCATGCCGGTTTCCACAGATCTGTCGGCTGCACGCTCGTTGGCGCTGTCCAGAAAGTCGAAGATGATCTGGTAGGCAACGAGCAGCCGTACGAGGTTGTCCGAACGGCGATTTGGAATAATGGCAAAAAGGGCTGCTCCGTCGATATGACCGCGCTTACGCGCAAGTGAATCGAGAGCGTCTCGACGAATCGGTCGATCCGGTATCGCGCAAGCCCTCTTTCTCCACGCGAGAACCTGTCGAGCCGCCAGCGGCGACGCCCAACTGAGTTGACGCGTCGCCGCCACAGCGAGAGCCCGCATCTGCTTGCCGCTCAGAGGAGCCGGGTTGCGGGCACTGCTGAGACTGAGGGGCGAGCGCCGGTCAGTACGCCGGAGCGACTGCCCTCGGCGGTACACGTACAACGAAGTAGCCTGCGACGGCGAGAATGCCGATCGCTGCCGAGGTGACCAAACCAAAGTTCGCCAAGGCGATCAACGCGCCCGTGTGAAAGCGAATTGGAAACCCGGTGACGCTCGCCAGGGCATGGCTCAAGAGCAGCTCGCCGTACAGGCCGAAGATGGCGCCGATGGCACAGCCGGCAGCCAGCAGCAGCGCGCCCTCGCACAGCAGCCAACGCCACAGCACGCCTCGCCTGTAACCATGACACTTGACGAACGCAACGAGTTCACGCCGCTGCCAGATCAAAGCCACCATCGCGCCGGTGACAGCCAGGATGGCCGCCAACAGGACGAGTATCCGGATCTCCGTGAGGCGAGCCAGGCCGGCGCGCGTGGTGTGACGATGCCGCGTCACTCGTTCGGCTGCGCGTTCGACAGCCAGACCAGTCGAAGAGCCAAGCGCCCGGTAGACGTTGCGTCGCACCTCCGCGGAGGCTGCTCCCCGCGAAAGCTGAACCTCGTAGGCGCTCGGCTGTGCGCTGGCCCACGCCAGCGCGTACTCCTGCGAGGTCGTGATCATCGCGCCCGGCGGCCAGCCCAGGTTTGTTATGAACGTCGCGATGCGCGCCCTCACCGGATGCGGCGTGGGCAGCCAAACCACCTCTCCGACATGCAAATGGCGTTCGGCGGCAAGCCCACGAGATATCGCTACCCAGCCCGTTTGGCCGACGGCGCGCGAGAGGCGAGGAGAACCGTCTTCGGCGGTCTCTTCACCCGCCAGCCTCTCGGCTTGGTCGGCGGGCGGCGCCAGCACCCACAGACGTCTGGTGCCCCAGTCGAGAAATCCACCGCGCAACACCGCCACTTCGCGGACGCCCGCCACGGATGCGATCGCCGTCGAGTTGACGCCGTCGAACGGGATCGTCGCAAAAGCGTCGGCTTCACCAGACGGCAGCACCCAGAGGCTGGCACTTCGATCCAGCGCCCCAGAAGCGTCGTCCAAGCCGCGTTGCAAATTGAGCTGCGCACCTTGGATGGCCACCACGCCGAACACCGCCACGGCACCCGTGGCGGCGATGGCAAGCGAGCGGATGCGCGTGTGACCCGCACGCAGCTCGGTCACCGCCAGCCGGGCGGAGGCGCCCTTGAAGGGCCGCTGCAGCCGGTCAAACCCGCTGACGATGGCGTCGAAGAGCATTGGAAGGAGACATAGGAGCGCAAGCACCAACGTGAACGCGCCCACCAGCGCAGCAGCCGGATCGAGCAGCAGCACAGCCGTTGTGGCGCACACCAACGCAACTCCAGCGATCAGCCTCAGATGCCTGCTTTGACGCAGCAGGCCCCGGGGAACTTCGCCGGCGCTGAGTGGTCGTCTCATCAGATCGCGCAGCGGCCAGAGCACTCCAGCCGCCGCTGCCGCCATCCCGGCGAGCACCGCCACTGCGACGCTTTGCCAGGTGATCAGCCGTTGATTGCCCACCGGAAATGCGAACGCCAGATAACCCGGATTGGTGTGAAACACCGCAATGGACAGAAGGTCTCCGAGGATCAACCCACCGACGCAACTGAGCAGGCCGAGGATGATTGCGTCGAACGCCAAGATCTGCGCGGTCATCGAGCGCGTGGCGCCCTGGGTTCGAACGTTGGCTATCAGACGGCGGCGCAGCGGCACGGTCATCAGCATCGCGTTGATCGCGAACATGAACCCCACCAGCGCACTCAGGGTGGAGAAGAGCGTCTCGCTCTGGGTGGCGGGCGACGCGGCAACCGAGAACAAGGTCGATTCGTAATTCGCGGGCTCCAAGTTGACGTGAATGCGATCGGCAACGCCGCGGAGCGCCGCTTGCGCTCGACGCTCGTGCCCCGGCGCCACCCGAACGAAGATTCGGCTGACCTTGCCGCGCAGGTTCGCGAGCTGCTGGGCGTAATGGATCGGAGCGACCGCAATCGGACTGTGAGCGAGTTCGCCGATGTCCGACTCGGTGAGCGTGGCTCCCAGCAGAGTCGTGACGGTCCGAGCGCCGATGCGCAGCTTGAGCGTTTCCAGCGGGCCGGCCCCGACTTCACGCGCAAGCTCGCTGGGCACCGCCAGCGCCTGTTGGGCAGCCAGCTGCTTGGCGGAGAAGCGCCGCAGCAACGGTCCGGCGCGGCGGGCGAACCTCGGATCGGTGCCGATCAGCTCGATGCTCCTCTCGCCACGACGGCCCACCACGGTTGCCTGCTGCTCCACCACAGGCAGCGCGAGCACCACATACGGCATCCGGCGAATGCTCGCCAACACCCTTTCGCTCAAACCGCCGGGTCCGCGTGCGTCGAGCTGAAACTGCGTGTTGCCGACGATCTGCTCCGAGGTGCGCGCAACCGAGTGCGTCAGGCTCGTGCTCGCCACCTGGGAGGCGAACAGCAACGCCACCCCCACCGCGATCCCCGCGATGGCAAAGCCCTCTTGGACGAGCACCGATCGCGCTCGCAGGCGTGCCCGGTAGAGAAACCAGATGTCCGAGAGGCTCATCAAGCGCATGCGATCAGACCGACGCGCAGCGGTAGTCCGACAACGCACACCGAGCGCCCCCCGCCGCGCTCATACGAGCGGCCCGGAGCGGGCAGGCGGGGCAAGTCCGTCAGGCTGGTATTCGTCCAGATGCCCGTCGCGCAGCTCGTACACCTGATGGGCGAAACCGGCTGCCTGCGGATCGTGGGTGGCGAGCACGATCGCCATTCCGCGCTCCTCGCACAGCGACGCCAAGAGCGAGAGCACCTCGACGGTGCGATTGGAGTCCAGGTTGCCGGTGGGCTCGTCGGCGAGCACCAGCTTCGGATCGGTTGCGAGCGCCTGGGCGATCAGAACGCGCTGGCGCTCCCCCATCGAAAGCTGCTCGGTTCGATGGCCGAGACGCTCCCCAAGGCCGAGGCGCGTCAGGAGCGGCTCTATCCGCTCGCGCGCCTCGCGCGCGTTGGCCAACCACAGCTTCAGCGACGCGTTCTCGACCGCCCGCGCACCGGGGATCAGGTTTTGCGGCTGGCCGACGAAGCCGAGATCGCGCAGACGGTAGTCGTCGATCTCCCGGCGCGAGAGCCCGAACAGATCGCGCCCCTCCACGAGCACTTCGCCGCTGTCCGGCGCGCGGATCGCGGCGATCAGCTCGAGCAACGTGGTCTTTCCCGAGCCGCTGGGGCCATACAGGGCGACGAACTCACCACGCTCGACCGCCATCGACACCCCGTCGACCGCCCTGATCGGCTCCCCACCGCCATCGCGGTAGTGCTTGACGACATTGCGTAGCTCGAGCATCAGCCGGCGAAGCCGTCACAGGCGTCCGCGCGGCGTCTGGCGCCGTGCGGAAACTCGATCACCTCCGCATCCACCGGCTCTGCCGTCATCGGCTCCAGCCCTCCCGCAACGAGCGACCACACACGATCTGCCGCCAAAGCGCCCTCGACGTCGGAGGCGCTCATCAGCACAGCGCACCCGAGCTCGTCCGTGAGCGTTCGCAACCACGCCGCCGCCTCCCGTATCCGCGCCGCCGCAAGCCCCTCGAACAGGTCGTCCAGCACGAGCAACCTGGGGCGCGCGACGATCACACGCGCGAAGTTCACGAGCACGCGCTCCCAGTTGGACAGCTCTTCCCACAGCCGCTGCCCGCAGTCAGCCGCCCCCACGCGCTCGAGTGCGTCTTCGGCGGCCTCCCACACCTCTCGCGAGCGACGCCTGCGCCCGATCGCCAGTGGCATCGCGACGCCGTCGCGCACCTGAAGACGCAGGCCGGGACCCTCGCGCGTCACCCAGCTGATCGTCGCGCCCAACAGCTCCGAGCGCTGGCGATCGGACATCGCGAGCATCTCCACTCCGTCGAACACGACCGCACCGCGATCGGGCCGCTGAATTCCGGCGGCGATCTGCAACAGGGTCGTCTTGCCTTCGCCCCGCGACCCGACGACCGCCGCCACCTCGCCGGCGTGAACCTCGAGCGACAGGTTGGCGAGCACCCGCAGCCGTCGCTCGCCACGCGCATACGTCTTGCAAACGCCGTCGAGCTTGAGCAGGCTGTCCATCACCGCGAGAGCGACCGACTGCGCTCCTGGGTTGTCGTGAGCTCGATTTCCTCGTCGCCTTCGAGCTCCTTGCGCAGACGCTGCAGCCGCTTTATCCGTGAGCCCCACAGGATGATCTCGTCCACCAGCAGCGCCCCGCGAACCCGCGTCCTGAACTCCACGTCGGCGCCGGCGCCGAGCCTTCCGAGCCGGCATTCGGTGGTGTAGCGGCTGCGCAGCCGCTCATACTGTTCGATGCAGATCGCCGTCTCCTCGCGGATCGCCTCCAAGAGCATCGGCAGATCCTGCTCTTCTGCGAGCTCCAGGCGAGCGCGCACCGCGTCTCGCAGCGCAGGCAGCTCTTCGCTGGAATGGCGCAGCCACTCGCGAAACTGGGCGAACCCCTCCGAGGTGACCTCATAGATCTCCGTCGCCCGCCCTCGGCTCGCCTGGGTGGCTTGCACCAGCCCGCGACTCACCAGGCCAGGCATGTTTTTGTGCACCGAGGAGCGCGACCAGCACTCGTTTGGGAAGCGTTCCGCCAGCCGGCCCGCCAAGCTCGCGATCGTGTCGGGCTGCTGAACGAGCAAACCGAGCATGGCGATGCTCGCCGTCAGCTCGCCTGTGCGTCGCGTGGACATCGGCAAGTGAGCGTAGCCAACGCTCACGGCGTTGTGTACACCTCAGCCGTTGTCCGACCCCGCATTTGGCGAGATTTCGCCCTACCCATCGCCAAAAGCAGCGGTCGCCGAGTTGGAAACACCTGCAGCGTTCAAACCCGCAAGCACGGGTCACAGCGCGCGTCGCCGCGCATTGGTGAAAGATGCGCCTTGACGATGGAGCTTGAGTACGAGTTGCAAACCCACCGGGCGGAGGACCGCCATTGGTGGTACCAGGGGCGTCGCCGTGTGCTGGAGCGCACGATCGGCGGGCTTAGCCTGCCCGCGGGAGCACGCATCCTCGACGCCGGGTGCGGCAGCGGCCGCAACATGGTGGATCTGGCTCACCACGGGACGGTGACCGGCGTCGAGCTCTCACCCACCAGCGTCCGCTTGGCGCGTGAGCGCTCCATCGGCGAGGTTGTGGAGGGCTCGGTGCTCGACATGCCCTTCGACGACGGCTCGTTCGACGTCTCCGTGAGCTTGGACGTGATCGAGCACCTCTCCGACGACGTGGCAGCGCTCGGCGAGCTGCGCCGTGTGACGGCTCCGGGAGGGGTACTGCTCGTGACCGTGCCCGCATACCAATGGTTGTGGAGCGGCCACGACGAGATCAACCACCACCACCGCCGCTACAACCGCCGGACGCTCGTCGCCGCCGCCGAGAGCGCCGGGTGGCGCGGCGAGCGCGCCACCCCCTTCAACTCGCGGTTGCTTCCGATGGCGATCGTCCTGCGCGCCCGCGAGCGCCTCAACCCGCAGACGACGAAGTCGAGCCTCGATCTGTGGGTGCCGCCCGCCCCGGG